>CAZHBM010000349.1:0-4412 GCA_964529945.1 uncultured Anaerolineales bacterium
GGGACGCTTTCCTTCCGCCTGTCGCGCTTGAGCCTCCAGCCGGGCGAGGCGCTGCCCCTGCGCGATTTGGCCGCCGGCGAGTGGGCCGTGTTGGCAGTGACAGACACCGGCGCCGGCATCCCACCCGAGGCGCTGGCCCACGTCTTCGAGCCCTTCTTCACCACCAAGGGCGCCGGCCAGGGCAGCGGGTTGGGGCTGGCCCAGGTGTTCGGCATCGTCAAACAGCACGACGGTGAAATCACCGTCGAGAGCCGGCCCGGGCAGGGCACCACCTTCAATATCTACCTGCCGCTGCGCCCGGCGGCGGCCGAACCGGCCCAACCGGCCGCGTCGGCCGTCAATAGCGGCCCGCAACGCGGAGAGGGCCAGAAGATCCTGCTGGTGGAGGACGAGGAGATTGTGCGCGACGTGGTAGCCAGCATGCTCAAGACGCTCAATTACCAGGTGCTGGAGGCCAAAGACGGAGTCGAGGCCCTGGAGGTCTACCGCGCCCACCGGGACGAGATAACGCTCGTCCTGACCGACGCCGTTATGCCGCGGATGGACGGCCTGACGTTGGTCAAGGCCTTGCGCCAGGAGGCGCCGGAGGTCAAAGTGATTGTGCTCAGCGGCTACCCCAAGAGCACCACCTGGCAAGGGGAAGCCGGCTCGGACGACGTGGGTTGGATGAACAAGCCGCCCAGCGTGCGCCAACTGGCCGAAGCCCTGCAAACCGCCCTCAACGATTGAGCCGGGCGGCCAACTGTATCCTTTTTTTCACCGGGAGGTGAGTTATGGCTTTACAGACGGTCGTTCCCGGCCTGTTTATAGTCCCGTTGGGAATGGTCAATGCCTATTTGCTGGAAGACGGTCACCGGCTGGTGATCATCGACACCGGTGTGCCCGGCTCGGGCGATACCATTCTGGCCGCGGTGGCCGAGACCGGCCGGCAACCGGAAGACGTGTCTCTCATTCTGGTGACCCACCTGCACGCCGACCACAGCGGCGGGCTGGCCCGCCTCAAGGCGGCCACCGGCGCGCCGGCCGCCATGCATCCGCTGGACGCCGAACTGGTGCGCCAGGGCCGCACCAAACGCCCGTCCAGGGCGGCCCCCGGCCTGGCCAACTGGCTGATCTTTCACCTGTTTGTCCAGCGCCAGTCCGGCCGCGACGGTATTGCACCGGTGCCCATCGAGCGCGAACTGCACGACGGAGAGACGCTGGACGTGGCCGGCGGGCTGCAGGTGATCCACGCGCCGGGCCACGCCGCCGGCCAGGTGACCTTCCTCTGGCCGCAGCACGGCGGCGTCCTGCTGGTCGCCGACGCTGCCAGCCACATGGTCGGCCTGGGTTACCCCATCCTCTTCGAGGATGAACCGTTGGGCAGGCAAAGCCTGCGCAAACTGGCCGGCCTGGACTTTGAGGTGGCCTGTTTCGGCCACGGCCGGCCCTTGACCCAAGGGGCAGCCGCCGAGTTCGGCCACAAATGGGGTTGAGCGGGCGCGTGTTTCAGTCGGCCTCGGTCAGGAAGGGCAGGCTGTCGCCGGTCAGGTTCAACAAGGCGTGCGGGCCGTCCGGAAACAGCCGGTAGCGCAGATCGGGCAGATTGGCGCGCAGCCGCGCCACTGATGCCTGGCTGTCCAGCAGCGCGTCTTTGGCCCCCACAAACAAGTAGACCGGCGCCGTCACCCGTTGCAGCGTCTCGTCGGACAGAATCGGCAGCGAGTCGGTGCGCACCTTGAAATGCTTCGACACCAGGTAGGCAAACTCGTCCACCTCCGGCGTCAGCGGTTGGTCGCCGCACACAATCCGGTTGATGCGCCTGGCACCCCGCCGGCCAAACAGCGACCAGAACACGGCCCGCAGCAGGAAAGAGACTCGCGCCGGCGCCAACCCGCCGGGCGCGATGAGCACCAGCCGCCGGACCCGCTCCGGCCGGGCGGCAGCGAAGGTCAATGCCAACCAGGCCCCCAACGACATGCCGGCCACGTCGGCCTTTTCCAGACCCAACCCGTCGAAAACCTGCGTTAACCAATCAACCGGTCCCGGCCCATCCCAGGCCATGCGGTTGGGTGCGCTTTTGCCCGGCTCGCCCGGAATATCGACCACGTACACCCGCCGGTGGCGGCCGTAGGCGGCCGCGTCGCCGGCCCAGGCGGCCGCGTTCGAGGTCGATCCGTGCAGCAACACCAGCGGCGGCGCCGACGGGTCGCCGCAGACCAGCACAAAGGTATCGCCGTATGACGTCGACAACGTACGCGTCTCGTTGGGCAGCGGCCAATCGGCCAGAATTCGCTGGTAAAAGACCATCACGCTTTGTTCGCCCTGCGGTGTTTTGTACAACGGATTGCCGGTCATGGATTTGTCTCCTGTGTTATGCCTACTTGTTACTCGAGCGAAGGGCCGCCGGTCGGATTTTTTTCGCGCCAGATCTTCTCCAGCCGGTGCAGCGTCTCCAGGCGCTGATCCAGGCTCTGGGCAGGCTGCGCCCCCGAATGGGTTGGATTGTCTTCCAGGATGAACGCCCGGCCCCAGCCGGCTACCTGAAAAGGCGCCGCCAGCGCCATCAGCTCATCCATCCGGTCGCCGGTCAAGAACCGGCGCACGTCACCCTCGTTCAACCCGAGCACGAAAAAGCCCGCCTCGAAGTCGGGCCGCTCGGGAAAGGTCACCCGCACCAAACCCGACCGCGCCAGCGCCCAGTCCAGCAGCCGGGTGGCGCCATCGTACAACAGCCCGCCCTTTTTGAAAGGTTGCTCCGGCACCGGGAAAAGCACCATGTAGGGCACATCGAGCTCGGCGCTGACCAAACCCAGCACCCCCTGACTGTGCGAAGATTCGCCGCTGCGCCGCTGCAGCCGGTCGAACAGGTACACATCGGCCTGACTCTCGCTGCGGCAAAGAAGGTTGTCCAGCTCGACCACGTCCTCCAGGTTCTGGCGCGACAGCCGCGCCAGCGACTCGACCAGGTCGGGGTCGGGATAAGGCACCGGCACAAAGCCCAGCTCCGCCAACCGGCGCTGCTTTTCCAGTCGCCGCCGGCGCGTCGCCTGCACCAGCCACAGCACAACGGCCGCGATGAGCAAGGCCAGCATAGCCCCAAGGGCGACGAACAGGGTCAATTGGTGGATCTGGGTTGGCTCCACGGGCGGCATCCTTCCGGGTATGGGTAGCGCGCATTATAACATCAAGCCCGGCGGCCTGCGATTCGGCGCGGCGATATAGGTGCATCCCAATTTCTTGGTAGCCGGCCGCGTGAGTGGTCTTCTGCGAACCGACTGCGCAACCGCCCATTGGCCGGGCCCAATTCGTCCTGCAAAAGGGTGGAACGCGCCCAGTGAGGCGCCGGGGCAGGCATCGCTATCGGACCTGACTCTTGACCCGGGTTGTGACAAGCGGCCACGTGGTGTGAAATCTACCCCATTGAGCTAGCGCGTCGAGACAACCAATCTTCCCCACCCATGGCGTCTGGAGTCCCGAAACGACCCCGCCGTATCGGCGATATTGCGGTCAGGGCTATCCTGATTTTGGCCGGCACAGCGGTCGCGCTGGTGCTGGCACCGCCTTACAGAACCGCCAACGGGCGTTTCGACGTCGTATGCGACCGCAGAATCGGCTGGCGCGGATTGCCCAACCTAAACAAGACCATAGACATCGAGGGTTACATCCATCCGGTAGAACATAATTCGAGCGGCATGCACGATACCAACCACCCCTGGCACAAGCCGACCAGCGACTCGGTTTCATCTTTTGTTGGTGAGATGTGAATCAGTACCTATGTGGCGTGGCGACGTAGGTACAATAGATTATTGAACGACGATGGGCGCAGGTTGATGCCTTTTGCCGCTGAGGAAGATGGAGCACCCTGGCCCCAGGCGGTCAAACGCCCAAAGCATCCAGATAGGATAGGTTGTCAAGCGATTGTCCCGCCACCTCCAAGGGCGAGAGGCCTGGATCGCGATACCTGCGTTTGGACTCAAAACGGAGTTGGGCGGCGCTGAAATTGTGATGGATGGCCCAGAGCAAAGAAGCGCGTTCCAATCGTTGCTCGGGGCGATGATTGCGTCCGTGACTGAGCCGCAGACGAAAATCGCGCCAATAGCATTCGGGGCTGACGCGCTGAATATCCTGGCAATATGCCAGGGTATGGAGCAGGAGCCGATCAAGGTATTCAGACAGTGTCTTGGCAATATTCTCAGCCCAGGGCAGTTCGACCAATCGCAATAGAACTTGTTCGGCCTGCTCATATATAGCTGCGTCTAGTGCCCGGTGTATGAACAACTTGAGCTGTTGCTGAGTTTCTTGCCGAACTCGATCCCCTTCTTCGTCGGGCAAGCCGCGAGCTGCCTGGCTAGCAGCCCGACTGATAGGGCCACTCAGCGAACGCCACATATGCCAGACACAGCGTTGCTGATGCACCCAGGGCAATTGAC
>CAZHBM010000350.1:0-4410 GCA_964529945.1 uncultured Anaerolineales bacterium
CGCTGGAGTTGCTGACCTTGTCCGAAATGTCGGCGATCACTCCCGGGCCGACCCATTCCTCGAGGGGAACCTGTCCGATGGTGCGCCCGTTGGGGTAGAAGTGCTTCTCCCCGTCCATATGGGTTGCCAGGTGAATGCTGGCATTGCAGATCGAACCGTTGCGGCCCATGCCAAAGTGTTGCCCGCCGACGCGCTTGGTGTACCTGACCGACAACGGTTCGTAGTTGGCCCATTGCGGCGACTGAACGCTGAAGGCAACGGTCAGGTCCAGCATCTCGCAGCTTTCCATGGCGTCGAAAAACGCTTCTTCACTCACGCCGTCCGGAGCCTGCCAGGCCGCCACCCGTGCCCAGGCCGTTTCCACTTCCATAAACGGAATCGGCTCGATTGTGATCCAGGCCCGTTGGTTGTTGAGTTTGTCAATGTCACCCACGATCGACTCCGCCAACAGCAGGTGGGCCTTGGGCATCGTGATGTGCGTCAACTCGTAATACTCGTCCTGCGGGAACACCTCGTCCCACGCTTTGCCGTACTCGGCCTGCAGCTTGGCCTCGGCCTTGCGGAAATGCAGGTCGTGCATGCGCCGGATAGGCGTATTCATCGGGTGTTCGGCGCAACCACAATCGACACCGATCACCTTCAACTTCTTCTCCAGCGCCCAGCGATAGAAGTCCATCGACGGCCCAGGATGGCGCACCAGGAAGCCAAACTCTTTGCTCTCCACCCCGCCTTGCGCCTCCGGATTCTCAACGTCGGGCCAGTCCCAAGAGTATTTGTGGTAGCCGGTATTGACGATCAGGATGTCGCCTTCTTTGACCTCCACCTTGCTCTCAATCATCTCCGGCGTATACACGCTGTAATCGCTGACCAGGTCGGAGATATCGGCCACAACTCCCGGTCCACTGATCTCGCGCAAGGGGATATCGCACATGGCGCGCCCGCCCGAATGGAACGCCGTCTCACCCACCAGGTGCGTGCCGACTGTGTTGCTCCAGTTCAGTATCTGGCCGTTAGCCCCCTGACCGCCGCCGTAGGCGCCGGTAACACGTTTGAAAAAGTGAATCTCCAGGGCTTTTTCGCCCGGCCACGGGGGTGTGAAGATGCTGCATCCCTGGGTCAGGTCAAAAAGCTTGGCATTGTCCAGCATCGAAATAAATTCTTCTCTATTCATCTATACTTCCTCTCTTTCTAGTCAAAGGTTCCCGATTGCTTTCGGTAGCCTATGCTCAATGGGAGTGTGGGCTTACCCCTTATTCGGAGCCCCACGGGCAGTCTGCCTTGAGAGGAACAGGCCGAAGTCCGCACCCCCAAACAGTTCGTTTTTTCCTGACGTTCCTAGAAGCCGTATTTTTCGGCGTAAGCCACCAGGGCTTCCTCGAACAGGACCATGGGCGGCTTCACCAGCCCGGCTCCCACCTGTCCGACGCCGGGGTCCTTGTGGGCGATGCCGGTGTTGACTCGCGGCAGAACGCCCGTCTCGACCACCTTGCGGATGTCGATACCGGTCGGCGTTCCCTGGAAATCGAGTGCCGCGATGGTGAACACGTTGTGCTCGGCGACAGTAATCTCTCCCATCTCCAGAGTCGTTTCAATGGCCAGGCTGGCCGTCCCACCGACGAAGGTCACGATGGCCGGCGCCGCCGCCATGGCAAATCCGCCGATACCCACCGTCTCCATAATGGTGCTGTCGCCGATGTCGGGGTTGGCGTCCGCGATCGTGAAGCCGGGGAAGTAGAGTCCATCCACCTGGGGTGCCGGCGCTGTGAACCAGCGATCGCCCAGGCCGCTCACCCGAATACCAAAATCGGTGCCGTTGCGGGCCAGCGCGCTGACGACCGTGCTGCCTTCGACGTTGTGCGCGGCATCGGCCATGGCCTTACAGGATGCCATAATCGGGTTCAAGACACCCAGCTCGTTGGTGCCCATAAAGTCGAGGATTTTGGCCGCTTCCGCGTCGTCCTTGCAGTGTTGGACGACACCCGGGGCCATCCGGTTGATGAACAGCAGCGACGAAGACTTGCAACGGTTGTGGCACTCGTCGCCCATGCCCAGGGCTTCCGCGATGAGGCTGCGCATGTCAATGCCGCCGACTTCCTTGATGGCGGCATCCAAAACCGGCGCCATCGTGTCTTCCATCCAGCGCAGCCTGTCGATCACTTCCTGATCGTAGGCGCCCATACGCAACACTTTTCCACGACCTTCGTTCAGCCCGGAGAAGAACTGGCCGCCGTGCTCCCGGTCCTCGATCACGTAGACTGACATATTGGGCGAGATCACCCCAGCCATCGGGCCGGCCGACTGGTAATGGTGGCAGGGTGCGAATTCCATCTCGCCCCGTTCACACATCGCCGCCGCTTCTTCGTAACTCTTGGCCAGGCCTTCAAAAATCATGGCCCCGGCCACCGCGCCGCGCATCGGGCCGCACATGCGGTCCCACCCGATGGGCGGGCCGGCGTGGGTAAACAGGTTCGGCTTGTTCGCACGGCCGGGAATCACGTCCTTCGCCTTAGCCACGCCAACGACGACCGGGCGGGATTTCATCAAACGCTCAACTGCCTTTTCATTTGCCTGATCAATGTTAATCATCATTCCCTCCAACGGAAATTCGTCTATTTCTGTTTCATCCGCTCCAAAAGCGAGGCCAACTTTTCGTTGCCGCCCGCCGGCGGTTTCCAGTCCACGTGAACGGCTTCAGCGTCTTGATCCTTGATGCTTTCGGCGAAGGATTCAAGCCCGGCGTTGATGGCCGCCAACGGCTGTTTGAGGCTTTCCAGCTCGACCGGTTTGCCGATGCCAATCTCCTGCGCCGGCCCGGTCTCGGCCTCGTTCAGCGCCTGGATGAGCTGCCCCACGTAGCGGACGGCCACGTCGTTGCGCGTCTCCACCCAGGCCCCGGCCGCTTTCAGCTTCTTGATCTGTCCCTCGAAATCCTGCGGGTCCTCGTCGGTACCCACCACAACCGCCACCACTTCCAGGCGGCGGCCGGCGGCCCTGGCGGCTGCCTTGGCTTCGGCAATCGCCGGCGCCAGCTCACTGGCCGGATCGGGATGCGAACCGTATCCCAGAACCACGTCCAGCAAAATGACAGCCACGGACGGATCTTCCGCTTCCTGGTGCAATCGCTGGATGCGCAGTGTGTTGTCCATCATCGGGTGCAACCGGCCGACGGTGAACTCATCCTCGCCCAGGTCGACGATGGTATTCTCCTGGCTGACCAGGGAATTCTTGAGCACGTTGTGCCCCTTCTTGATCGGCGCATTCGAGTAAACGGCCGGCAAGTAGTCTTCCAGGATTAACAAGGCTTCGAATGCCAGTGTGCCGCCGGAGAACAGGCCGCGCACGTAGCGCTGGCTCTTGACGAACTTGCTCAGATCGACTTCCGGCTCCGGTTCGGCGCCTTCTTCGACCAGTTTGACCGCCAGCGCGGCCGCCTCGTCGAAGGTGCGCACAAAATGCAGGTTGCCCATCTTGGGGGCGGGCGCCGAATAGCCGACGAAATCCACCACCACCGGCTTCCCGGTCGCCCGGGCGGCCTTCAGCAGTTCGCCCGCCACAGCCTCTGAGGGCGGCTTGGATACCAACACGATCACTTTGGTGTCCGGATCGCGGGCAAAGAAATCCACACCCTGCCGGGCGGTGATGCCGCCCACCTGGTCCTTGAGATCGCGTCCGCCGGTGCCCAGGGCGTGCGTCAAACCGCTGCCCAATTGGTGGATGCGGCAACTTACCTGCTGCAGGCCGGTTCCCGAGGCCGCCACCATGCCGATCGGTCCACGCCGGACCCGGTTGGCAAATCCCAATCCAACCCCATTGACGATGGCCGTACCGCAGTCGGGCCCCATTACCAGCAGGCCCTTCTCGCTGGCCGACTTCTTCAGGGCCACCTCGTCCTCGACCGACACGTTGTCACTAAAGAGAAAAACGTGTTTGTCCAGCCGCAACGCCTCGCGGGCCACGCCGGCCGCGTAACGACCGGGCACCGAGATCAGCACCCATTGGGCGTTGGGAAGCATCTCGCTGGCGGCCTCCAGGCTCTTGGGCACGTACTCGCCGCCCTCGGTCGAACGTTTGCGGGTCAGAAGGTCGGCCACCTGCGCCAACGCCGCCTCGGCGTCTTCCTCCGTGTCCGCGCGCACCACAATAATCAAATCGTCGGGGTTGGCCGCTTCCGCTTCCGCCACCAACAACCCACTCTGAGACAACAGTTCCTTGTTGGCCTGAGTCCCCATGGACACGCCGGTATCCTGGACCCCGGCCATATCGTTAAGGGCGGCCTGTAACTGCATCAGAATTACGGAATCGTAATAAGCCCCCGACTTAATCTCTACCTTGGTAGCTGACATATTTACCTCCAATTCAGGTCGGCCACTTCGCCGACGAACGTATTTATCTAAACAACAAACTCGAAAG
>CAZHBM010000351.1:0-4391 GCA_964529945.1 uncultured Anaerolineales bacterium
ACTGGTGATGGGTACCCGAAGTATCAGCTCGCCCATTTCGCTGGCGCCGGCGCTGTTCCAATTCGAGCCGCCTGCTGATGCTCAAATCACGACCTACTGACCAACCTTTTTCTCGAGACAAAGGAGCCCGGCAATGAAGATTTTGGTGACCGGCGGCGCCGGATACATCGGAAGCGTCGTTGTTGAACAACTGGTCCTGGCAGGCGAGTCCGTCGTCGTTTTCGACAATCTTAGCCAGGGGCACGCGGAGGCTGTCCATCCCGATGCCACTCTGGTGGTGGGCGACCTGTCCGACCGCGCCACCTTGAGCGACCTCTTTGCCGACTACCGGCCGGAGGCGGTGATGCACTTTGCCTCCCGTACGCTGGTCGGTGAGTCGATGGACCATCCCTTTCGTTACATGGGCGACAACGTGACCAACGGTCTGAACCTGCTGCAGGCCGCCGTCGAAAACGGCGTGCGACGTTTCATTTTGTCGTCGACGGCCAACCTTTTCGATGCCCCTGAACGCATCCCGATCGACGAAAACGAGCGAATCGTACCCGGCAGCCCATACGGCGAGAGCAAATACCTCCTTGAGCGGATGCTCTACTGGCTCGACCGGCTGTACGAGTTGCGTTATGCGGCACTGCGTTATTTTAATGCCGCCGGTGCTTCGCCCCAACGCGGTGAGGATCACGACCCCGAATTGCACCTGATCCCGCTGGTGCTCCAGGTGGCCCTGGGCCAACGTGAGCATATCACCATATTCGGGGATGACTATCCGACACCCGACGGGACCTGCGTGCGCGATTACATTCACGTGCTCGACCTGGCCCAGGCTCACATCCTGGCTCTGCGGGCACTCGAAGACGGCAGTCGTACCTATAATTTGGGCAATGGCCAGGGTTTCAGCGTCAAAGAGGTGATCGAGACAGCGCGCCGGATCACCCGCCACGCCATCCCGGTGCAAATCGGTCAGCGCCGGCCGGGCGATCCGGCGGTACTGGTGGCCAGCAGCGACAGAATTAGGCAGCAGTTGGGTTGGAAACCACGTTATCCAGAACTGCTTGACATCATCGAAAGCGCCTGGCACTGGCACCGGACTCACCCCCACGGCTACGAGGATTGAGGGATACTCAGGTGCCCCCTAAATCGTCCACGACAGGTAGGTTGTCACAACGCTTCGAACAGGCCTTGGTCTACGCGGCTCGGTTGCACGCCGGGCAGCGACGCAAGGGAAGCAATGTGCCCTACCTGGCTCATCTGCTGGCGGTCAGTGCCATCGTGTTGGAGAACGGCGGCAATGAGGATGAGGCTATCGCCGCATTATTGCACGACGCCGCCGAAGATCAGGGTGGCGAAGCCACCCTGCAGGAAATCCACCGCCGTTTCGGTCCACAGGTGGCAGCCATCGTGGACGGCTGCAGCGATACCATGGAATCGCCTAAACCTGCCTGGCAGCGGCGCAAGCAGGCCTACCTGCATCATCTGCCGTCGGCCTCGGCCTCGGTGCGGCTGGTGTCGGCGGCCGACAAATTGCACAATGCGTGCAGCATCCTGCGTGATTACCGCCAATTGGGTAGCGCCGTGTGGATGCGTTTTCGCGGCGGCAAAGAGGGCACCCTGTGGTACTACCGTGCCTTGGTACAGACCTACCGGTCAGTGGCAGATAGCCCGTTAATTGAGGAGTTGGATCGTGTGGTGTCCGAGCTGGAAGAAATCAGCAATGACGGCCGGCCGGTGCTCGAAAGTCCCCTCGATGAGCGGCACGGGTAGTTGGAGGCCGGCGTCGTGTTAGCCCGTTGCCGGTGGCGTCTGGCCGCCCTCTCCTGGCCGGCGGTCGCTCTATGGCTGCTGATCCTGGCCTACGTGATCTTCTTCTCGGCTTACAGCCTGCAGCGTCACAATAGTCTCAACTCCTACGCCGCCGATCTCTCATTCATCGACCAACCCATGTGGAATACCTGGCACGGTCGTTTCCTGGAACGCACGATGGATGAGCGCCAGGTGTCGCGCGTCGGCGAGCACCTGGAGCCGGTCATCATTCCCGTATCACTGGTTTACCTGCTTTGGGATGATGTGCGTGCCATTCTGATCATCCAGACGCTGGCGCTGGCCTTGGGCGCCTTGCCCGTCTATTGGATCGCCCGCCGGGTATTGGGCCGGCACGACCCCGGCGGCAGCGTCGCCAATCGCTGGCTGCCGGTGGCCTTTGCCTTCGCCTACCTGATGTTTCCGGCATTGCAGGCGGCCAACATCGCAGACTTCCACGCCGACCCGTTCATCGTATTGCCGCTATTGTTGGCTTTCTGGTTCGCCCTGCGGCGGCGTTATTTGTGGATGTGGCTATGGGCTCTGGCAGCTATGTTGACCAAGGAGAATCTGCCCACCGTCACCTTCATGTTTGGCCTGTTCCTGGTTGTATGGCCGCCGGAAACGTCGGCCTGGGCGCGACCGGGTGTGTCAGGTGATCGCCAGTCACGCGATCCAGACGGTGGCTGGCCGGCCGGACGTTGGCACGGCCTGGCTATGATGGCTGTCAGCCTGGCCTGGTTCCTGGCGGCCACTTTTCTCCTGGTGGCGCCCCTGGCACGCCAGGTGTATGGAACAACCGGCCCGGTCTACCTGGCCAACCGCTACACCCAGTTGCAGGGCGACGTGTTGGCGCGGGCACAACAGCTGCTTGGCTTGCTGGTCCAACCGGCCCGGCTGGCTTACCTGGCTGATCTCTTGGCTCCCGTCGGCTGGCTGGCGCTGTTGGGACCCGAGTTTTTGCTGCCCGGCCTGCCGGTGCTGGTTGCCAACTATTTCAGCAATTTTCCCGGCCAATACTCGGGCCAACAGCACTACACGGCGCCGTTGGTGCCGGTCTTTGTGGTAGCCGCCATCTATGGCGCCCGGCGATTGGCTGACATTCTGGCCGGCCAATCGGACGTGGCCGGCGGTCGCCGGGCGAGGATGATGCTGGCGATCGCTGGCTGGCTGTTGCTGTGGAGCCTGGGATACCAGGCCTGGCGTGGTTGGACGCCGTTGGCGCGCGACTTCGATTGGCCGCAAGTTACCACCCATACCCGCCTGGCGCAGCGCTTCTTCGACCAGATTCCTGAGGGCGCGATCGTGTCCACCACGCCGCCCCTGCACCCGCACCTGGCCCACCGGGCCAAAATCTACCTCTATCCGACGCTGGCTGACGCCGATTACGTGCTGCTCGACGTGGCCGGCCCGACCGACGCTTTTCCCAACGACGTCAAGGCAACCTTCGACGCCGCCCTGGCGTCGGGTCGATTTGGCATCCTGGATGCCGCCGACGGCTACGTCCTGTTGGCGCGCGGTTGCGGACCGCCGCGCTGCACCGACGTCTTGCCGGAAGCCTTTTTCGATTTTGTCCGTGTACCGGCAGCCGAACCGCAGGTGCCGCTCCAATTGGATTTTGCGCTCTCGCCGTCCGGCCCGGCCAGTCTGCGCTTCCTGGGTTACGACGTGATTGACGATCCGGTCTGGCAGCAGACCGCCTTCCGGCTGTATTGGCAGCCACTGCAACCACTGCCCGAGGACCTGCAAATGTGGCCCTTTGCCTTTTCTCGGGACGGCTTTCTGATCGAGGATCCGCAGCAGCACCCCCTGGTGGCGCCGTTGTGGTACCCGCCTCAGCGCTGGCAGCCGGGAGAGACGGTGGTAATCGAGACGCTGCCGTGGTCGCTGGGTGAGACATGGAGTCTGGGCCTGGCGGTATTACACAGCGATCAGTACGTTGCCGGTACCGCGTTCAACGACCCGAATCGGCGGCTGCCCTTAGTGACGGTCACTCCGCCGGTGTCGACTTTTCAAGGCGATACCTGGGCCCAAATCGGCGCTTTCTACCGGCCCAACCACCGTCTGCTGCCGGACGATGCCGGCCTGCCCACTACCCCGGTGGATGCCCGCTTCGCCGGCGGGGTAGAGCTATTGGGCTACCGTCTCCAGCCGGCCGAAGACGACCTGTCGCTCATTTTGGTCTGGCAGACCGCGCAGCCGCTGGAGCGGGATTACACCGTCTTCGTGCATCTGATCGACCCGGCCGGCAACCTGGTGGCGCAGAGCGATTCGAGTCCCCACTGGGTGACCGACTGGCCGACCAGCCGCTGGGTGCCCGGTCAGCCGGTTACCGACGGCCACGGGCTGTCTTTGCCCGGCGACCTGGCAGATGGCGAATACACGTTGCGCGTCGGCCTGTACGACTGGCAAACGCTGGACCGCCTGCCGCTGGTGGACGCTGCCGGCACCCCCATCGTTGATTTTCTGGATCTAAGTGTGTGGCGACCCTCATCCCAATGACAAAAAGGGGCCCCGCCAGTGCGGCGGAGCCCCTTGCCTGTTGCAGGGCGTCCCGGCTGTAGGCGGGATTTATCCGGTTGTCAGTAGCGGAAGAT
>CAZHBM010000352.1:0-4385 GCA_964529945.1 uncultured Anaerolineales bacterium
AGTTGTTCGTGGCAGAGCCCTGGTTGTTGCCCAAGGAGACGCAGGACCTGATCGAGATAAAAAAGAATGCCGGCGAAGCCCCCGAAAGGGTAATCTGTGACTACATCGCCGGCATGACCGATCGTTACGCGCTTCAGGAATATCAGAAACTGGTTGATCCGATGGAACGCGTTTGATAGATTATTGTGTTTCTAGTCTTCGTCGGTAGGGGGTAAGGTCGAAAAGTCGCTTTCCTCCGTGGCCGGCTTTATGTTGGCCACCAGGGAAACAGTCAAGCTATTGAAGTAACTTGAAGCCGGCTCGCCGTCTCCATATTCCATTTCCACAATCCGGGCTTCGACGGCCAGCGCCGTCGTTTCCAGGCTGATCGCCTGACCCGGCTGTGCCAGAATCGGTTCGCCGCGCGCAGCCAATTTGTTGCGCAGGTTTTCGTTGTTGTAGGCGTATTCGCTCATTAGCACTTTGGTGACTGTGCGAATGTCACTCTTGTCGAAAAGCCAGACTTCAAAGGCCATAGCCCGTCGGGGCGACTCATCACCCATTGTTTCCGAAATGCCAATGCCACATTCGCCCTTAAAGGCGCCGTCTTCGTCCTCAATCGAGAAGGATTCGTCGAAGTTATCCATCCCCAGCCGGTAAGTGCTCTTCTTGATGAGCAGGGGGAGGGAGCCTTCGCCGATCCAGGCGGATTCATCCACGCGGGAGGATACAGCTTGAGGGCGTGTTATCTGACCCCGGCGTTTCATAAACAGGTAGACGGCAGCGGCCAGGAGTAGCACCAAGAAGAGCAACAGCAGCAGCAGAGGCAGCAGAGTCCGAATGCCTCCCGAGCTGGACTCGGCGGACTGGCCGGCCGCTACTGGCTGACCTTCTTCCGTCACCGGCGCACTCATCACGCCCAGCTCATTGGCAAAAAGCGTTAGATATTGTGCCTGTTGCGCCTCTCCGGCGTTGGTATACTGAGCTTCCAGTTGAGCCAACGTCTGATCGACCAGCGCCGGGTCCCAACCTTCGGCCTGGTTGAGCATTGACGCCAGAGTCATAATCTGCTGTGCTTCCTGGGCGCGGCCTTCAATTTGGTATTGCACAAAAAGGTCCGCCAGAGCATTGACTTTCTCGTCTGTCTTCCACTGTGCGAAACGTTGGCTGACGAGATCGAGACGACGGTTCAGGTTGTATGAATCAACTACTGCGGCCACATAATCGGTCTTGCTCGCATCGTTCAATTCGTAGGTATAAGCGTCGCCCACATACTGTACCGGCCATAAGAGCCAGCCGACGATCAGCCACCCGAACAAACAGCCAACAATGAGGCCTGCGACCACACCAATTAGCAGGTTACGTGAGCTAGGTTTATCAAATGCGCTCATTGGATCACTCTCCTTGGCCAGAAACGAGATCAACTTTACTTAATGTATTTTACCATAAATTGCCGCACAACACAAGTATCAATTTGTCATAATCTTTTTCGGCACCTGTGGCTCGGGAGCGTTCAATTATCGGACTCGCAAATAGATTGACTTGAGTGCTGAGTACAGGTATAATTGAGGTCATTCATATGAGTGTATCGCCGGAAGTAAGTGATAACAGTCGTTTGGGCGGCTGTTTTCCCAACCGAGATGCGCAGCTGGCTGGCATAACACTCTCACTGGGAACCATCGATTATGGCTCTAAAAGGAAATCTGCGGGATTTCACGACTGCTCAACTTCTCAACCTGGTGAATCTGGCCCGAAAGACAGGTTTGTTGACATTCCAGACTGCGTCCGATACTGCCCGCTTGTACTTCCGCGATGGCAAGTTGGTTCACGTTCACACGTCAACCGAAGATGGTCACCTCACCTCTATTCTTCTCCAGGCGAAAAAACTCTCACGGGAGCAGGCTGCGAAAATCGCCCGGCAGCCTGAGGCGCGCAACGACAGACAACTGGGTTTGTTGTTGATTAACGCCGGCTGGATTACCCGCGACGACATCGTTTTAAGTGCCAAGCAGTATATGCTCGACGTTGTCACCGAGCTTTTCCAGTGGTACGAGGGCACTTTTGAGTTCACCCAGGGAACCGAACCGTCAAGCGATCGCCTGACGGTTCCCATCAATCTGGAAAGCGTCATCATAGAAGGCAGCCGCCGTCTGCAGGAAAACGAGCGCTTGCAGGATGAGTTGCCCGATTTGAACCGGATTGCACTACGTTTTACCAACAACTCCGATGCCCGTATGCGGTCGGTCAACTTGACGGTCGAGGAATGGCGCGTCATCTCCTTCATCAATCCCCGGAACACGATTAAACAGATCGCGCAGGCCAACAATATGGATGACTTTCAGATAAGAAAGATCGTCTACGGCCTGCTTCAAGCGGGATTGATTGAACTTATCAGGCCGGCAAAAATGTCGCCGCCAGCGTCCAGTGCTCCCGGTGGCCGCCCGGGGGTTGAAAAGCCGCCAGCCGTCAAAAGAAGCGTCATTGAGCGATTGATCAGCCGGATTCAGCGCATATGAGCTGCTTTCTGGTTTGGGGGTAGATTTGCTGATGCAAACTGTCAAAATGGTTGTCACCGGACCGTTCAATGCAGGTAAGACACAGTTCATACGCACCATCAGCGAGATTGACGTTGTGTCGACGGAAAGCAAGATCAGCAGCAAGGACGAACGGGTCAAAGAAGAGACAACGGTGGCTATGGATTTTGGCCGCATTACCATAGATGATGACCTGGTGTTATATCTTTTCGGTACGCCGGGTCAGAAGCGCTTCAATTTTATGTGGGAAATATTGTCGGAAGGTATGCTCGGCTTCATCGTGTTGGTCGATAGCGCCCGTCCCGAAACCTTCCGTGAGGCCCGCCACATCCTCCAGGTTTTCCGCAACTATGCGCCGACGCCCTACGTGGTGGCGGCCAACAAACAGGATATGCCCGACGCTTGGTCACCCGACGACTTGCGCATTGCTCTTAAGATTGACCCGGAAGTAAAAATTGTGCCCTGTGTTGGTACCGACAAAGAATACGTCAAGGGTGCAATTTTGGAGTTGTTGTATACGATTCTCGAGGAAATGGATTTGAAGCAAGGACAATAATTTACCTGAGGTTGAGCGTCCCGCCGATCCAAAGAGATTTTCGTTGTGATATCGGGAGCGAAAAGTCGACCAAACAATGGGGTAGCCACGACAGTTTTTTCACCGAGTGTGGTTCTTCCCGTTGGTCGTTCTCTATTTGTTAAGGAGGCAGGCTATGTCCGGTGATAGACCAATTCCCAACGCGGCGCTGCGCACTTTGCTTGAGGCTATCGAGGAAGTGCTCGGTAAGAATGGGACTAAGGCTATTTTGAGGGCGGGCGGCCTGCAGCGCTTTATCGACAACTTCCCACCCAACAATACCGAAATGGCAGTGACCTTCGCCGATTACGGCGCAGCGGAACAAGCGGTTGAAGATTTTTGCGGTGCCCGCGGCGCCCGGGCGATGCTTATGCGTATTGGCCGGACCACGTTTCGCTATACGCTTAAGGAACAACCCGCGATTTTGGGGTTGGCCGGTATCGCACTAAAAGCCTTGCCGATGGGAACGCGCATGAAAGTGATCTTGGACAATATTACCAAGGCCGCCAACAAAGACGTCAATCAGCCGGCTCACCTACGCGAAGAGCCGGATGCTTTTTATTTTGTTGTCGAAGAATGCCCATGCCGGTGGCGTCCCAAGCACCAGAAACCGGCCTGTTTCGCCACAGTCGGTGTGCTCCAAGAGGCTTTGAACTGGGCGACGGGTAGAAACTTCAAGGTCGAGGAAGTTGCGTGTATTTCCAATGGGGCCTCGGCGTGCGTGTATCGAATACCCAAGGAACCGATTGAATAAGTCTCCGCAGGGCCAAATAAAAAAGGCCGGTGTTTTTCTTCTGATGCCACAATCTGGGCCGTCCCACGCAGTTGTTATTACCAACGGACATTTGGCGAATCCGGCGGTTACCCGCAGGCTGATACCGCCCGATGCCAAAATCATCTGTGCCGATGCCGGCGCACACCACGCCACCGCGATGGGATTGCGTCCGGATGCCGTCGTGGGTGACCTCGACTCTTTGGACCCCGATCTGCGGGCTGAATTAGAGGCCCAGGGAGTGTTTTTTAAGGTCTACCCGGCGCGGAAGAACTATACCGATTTAGAGTTGGCCCTGGAATACGCAATCTCCCTGGGCGTTCAACAGATCGATCTGTTGGCTACCATGGGCGGGCGACTCGATCAATCCCTGGCAAACCTGCTGCTGCTGGCTCGACCCAAGTGGATAGGCGTTTCCATTCGGGTAATAGATGGCGATCAGATAGCCTGGGTGGTGCGCGGTGGTTCAACGGCCAAGGTAGAGGGCCGGGCGGGCGACCTGCTATCACTCGTGCCGTTGACGCCG
>CAZHBM010000353.1:0-4364 GCA_964529945.1 uncultured Anaerolineales bacterium
CACCTTGAAAGGGTGATGTCCTGGTCCTCTAGACGATGGGGGCTCAACACACAGAGCGAAATTTTACCACGAACCGGCCGGCACCGCAAACCAGATCAATCGCCATGCCCCAATTCGCGCAGCACCGATTGCGTGATGCTGCGCACCAACGCGTCGTCGCTTTCGGGCAGTGGAGCCTGCGAGACCGCCGGCGGCGCATTGTCCACTGAGCACACGCCGCACGCCTGGCAAAACGCGTCGGCGTCGGTTTCGTGCCACAGGCCCAGCTTCTTGCGATTGCCCAACAGCTTGGACACCTGGTCCGGCGACAACGGCTGGCCCTTGCCCAGCAGCTGCAATATAAGCGTGATCTGGGCGATCTGCTCCAGCGTTTCCAGGCGCATAAAAGCTTCCATCAGGTCGCGGCCGACCGTGAGGGTGCCATGACGCTGCAACACGATGCCGTCGTGGCCCACAATCAGCTCGCGGATGGCGCCCACGTTTTCCTCGCTGGCCGGCGTGGCGTATTTAGTGGTCGGCACAATGCCCAAATTGACCACCACTTCCGGCAGCATGCAGGCGGCCAGCGATACGCCGGCAATGCTCAAAGCTACGGTCAGCGGCGGGTGGGCGTGGACCACCGCCTGCACGTCCGGTCGCTGGCGGTACGCCTCCAGGTGCATGGGAGTCTCACTGGTCGGCCCCAGGTTGCGGTTGGCGGCTGTCGCCGGTCCGACCTTGTTGCCGTGCATATCGACCACGATCATCTGCTCGGCGCACATCATGCCCTTGCACAGCCCACTGGGCGTCACCAAAACGCGGTTCTCATCCAGCCGGGCCGACAGGTTGCCGTCATTTGAAACGGTCAGCCCCCGGTCGTACATCAGCCGCCCGATGCGCACAATCTCCTCGCGCAGGGCACTTTCTTTGCTGCGTGAAGTATTGTAGTAGGTTGTCATCGTTGATCCTGCTTGGAAAGGTAAAAGAAACGCCCGCTTGACAAGTTATGTCAAATTAGGCGAGTGAGGCGACGGGACACTGTCGAAGTTCGACCACAGCAATTGGTTCAGGTGGTCCACTGCGCGATCATCATAGATTTGCTCGCCGCAGAAATCGCACACCACTGCCGGCATCTTGTTCACCACCAGCAAGTTGTCGCCGTGCCATTGAACGTACGTCATGGCCCGGCGCTGCAAACGTCCCACGTGACACTGCGGACAGATGCTAAGATTCATTTACGGTTACTGTTCCTCCCCTATTTGACCCACGTAAACCGGCGTCGAGTTGGCCACGTCACTGGCCGAATACCCGCCCCAGCCAGGCGGTCAGGGTAGTGTCTTGAGTCGGTTTATCGCGAGTGATTACCCCCCACAAGGAGGGCGGCCAATAGGAAATCCAGGCCCGGCCGACCACGTTAGCGGCCGGCACCATGCCCCAGGTATGTGAATCGCTGGAGCTATTACGATTGTCGCCCAACACAAAGTACTCGTCCGGCCCCACGCGCCGCGGTTCCATCGAGTACGACCCGGGCCGGACGCCGTATGGTTGCGGCAACAACTCGCCGTTAATAAACACATTTCCTTGCCGGATTTCCACCAGGTCCCCCGGCAGGCCGATCATCCGCTTGACGTAGTCTTCGCCGGGCCGGTAGGGCGGCTCGAACACCACCACGTCGCCCCGGTGAGGGCCTCCCAACTTGTAGCTGATCTTGTCGATAATCAGGTATTGCCCATTGTGCAGATTGGGCTCCATGCTGGTCCCGACGACCCGAAAATTGCGGATGAACGTCTGGATCAGCAAAAAAATGATGAGCGTGAAAACAACAGTCTCCAACACTTCACGCAGGACGGATTTGACACCACTCCAGTCCGTAGCGCTGCGCGTTTCCGGCGCCTGTTCGGTTAGCTCCTCACGTGCCTGTTCCTCCATATGCGGCCCAGGCGAGGGCCCAATGCCACCCTCATCATCGCGTCTCGTGTACAACAGACTATTCTCCTGTGAATCTTCAGATAATCGAAATTATATGCCATTTTCATACGTCTGGCAAAGCGGGTCGGTCTCCGGCCTCCTGCTGACGAGAATGAACCCATCAACCAGTCTTGCCAGTCAAACCAGCCCACAAATGAGACGTCGCGGCGTAACCAAACATCCTGAATGCCGGTCCCAGGTCATTGCACGCCGGGACTCGTCAGGTCACCCGGGGCCTTTAACCGCCCCGGCCGGAGTCTGGCTCCCCTTTGGGCCGCCGGCGGCCGGCGACAAACGCCAGGATGTGGGGCGCGGCCATGTAACTCAAAAATGCCAGCCCCATCCCGCCCACGATATCCAGAATCCAATGCTGTTTTGTAAACAGGGTCGAGGCGGCCACGATCAGCCAGTAGGCCCACAGCAACCAGCGCCACTTGGGTCGCCAGCGGCCCAGGACCAGCGCCACCGTCGTCGTCATCCAGATGTGCATACTGGGAAAGGCATTGTAGGTCCTGTCGTTGGCGTAGATCAAGCGCACCAACTGGTCCGCCCAACCGGTTCCGGTGATTTCCGGACGCACCATGTAATTGGGGAACAAGAAAAAGATGGAAAAGCCAATCACACAATTCGTCAGCCAGGTAGTGACGAAGATCAAAAACAGCTCGTCATCCGCCTTGAACGTAACCAGTAGCAGCGCACCATTCCAGGCGATAATCGCCGACAGGTAAGGCAGAATCCACACCGCCCAGAAAGGAATCAGGTGATCCAGCCAGATTTGCACCGTACCCCCGCCGCTCAAAAAGCGATTGAGCGGCAGGTAACTCAACGCAAACACAAACGCAATCAATGCCAACAGCCGGCGTTGCTTCAGGCTGAGATGAATCGGAGGGTGAAGGCGACGGGCCATAGGTCGTTGTTTCCTCTCAGGCTATGAAGCCGGTTGGTTCAAGGCTGCCAGCAGGTCGTCCAAGCGGGTCATGCGCGACACCGTCTGCAGGAAATCGGCCAGCGATCCACTCTGGGCGCGCAACTGGCGCATCCACGGACCAATGGGATCGACCGAGGTCGGGCTGGTGGCATAGCTGCCGTGAAAGGCAAAGTAAGCCTGGTTCAATTTGCGCAAATAGTGCCCTTTTTCCACCAGCTCCTGGCGTTGGGTCTCCATATACTGCTCGGCCTGGTCTACTTTTCCGGCCGCCAGCAGCTCGTCCACGTGCAGTCGAATGCGCCGCATGGCCTGGCTGAACGTTTCTTCCTGTGGTTCCTCCGTGGTTGGCGGCGCTTCCTCGGCTGTTTCCGGTGCTGGAGGTTGCACCTGCTCGGGGTAGAACCTTTCCATCACCTGCCGGGCCACCTCTTCCCCAACCAACGAGGCCACCGTCTCATTCATCGTCGTCAGGTCGCGGCTCTCATCATAGTGCTGGCCCAGCGGGCGGAAAAAGAGATAGGTATGCGTCCACTCGTGCGCCACAATGTCGATCAAGTCCTGCAGCGAGGCCGTGTCGATGACCATCGTCGGCCAACTGCCGATACCGCCCACGTCGTCAACCAGGGCCGACATCCCCAAATTGCGCTCGATTTCGTCCTCAATGCGCACCCGTTCCGAGGTTTTCAGGTCCGGCAGAAGGAAGATGCCGCGGTACATGTAGATCTTATCTCGCGGAGATACGACCAGGTAGGAGGGCAGATCCGTGAACCGGAACGTCACCGGGGGCAAACGGCCATCGGCCCAGCCCAGATCATCCGAGCGCAGTACCTCGGCCACCTGGGCCGCCAGGATTTGCTCCACGAATGGCATTGCCTCAGCCTGTTGCTGCTTCAGGCCGTCCAGTTCGTTTTCCAGAGAACGCGCGTTCTGCGCCTTTTGCTGTTCCTCTTCCGTCAACGGAGAAGCCAACCGGGTGGAAGATTGGCTGGCATACACCTTGGACAACTCATAATTCAAGCGGCCGATTTCGTTCTGCCGATCTACAAAGGCGAGAACCTGCCCGCTCTCAGCCGCCAACTGGCGGCTGCTGTCCTCGCCTCTGAACCAGCGCCCGACTTCCTCGGCCAGCGCGTTCGTTTCCCAACCAATCCAGTCGAAGCGTTCACCGGCCACGACCGGTGCCACCATCAAATCAAAAGCCCGTTCCGGCAACACACTGGCCGACGTCAATACCACCCCAGCCAGCACAAACAACACAATCCGTCCCAATCTTAACCGACCAAACAAACAACCTCTCATCGCCCAATCTCTCACACTCATCGCCAACAGTCTGCCGCCGGCCTACCGGTATTTCTACAGATCCGGCGGGTTCTTATCCAATTCCGTTCTCAACTTCTTGTAGGTGTCCCCTAACCACTCCGGGATGACCCGCGTCTCGGCCACCACCGGCATAAAGTTCGTGTCGCCCGTCCAACGCGGCACGAGATGG
>CAZHBM010000354.1:0-4362 GCA_964529945.1 uncultured Anaerolineales bacterium
CCGGTGGCGGCCCAAGACCTGGAGGATGCAGCCCGTGAGATCGAAGCTGCGTTGTATGCCTTGGGCGGTTCCGAAGTGGATAGCCTCACGATCGGGGAGTTGGTGATGCGCCACTTGCGGCGCATAGACGGCGTGGCGTACGTGCGATTCGCCTCTGTCTACCGCCGGTTCGCAGATGTAGAGATGATGGTTGAAGAAATTGAGGCGTTGCAGGAATTGGAACGCCGGCGACTGGAACTGGAAAACCAGTTGGAGCTGCCCCTCGATACCAATTGAAATACCCCCCAATTTTAAGATTCTCCCCCTTGAATCCCTTGCTATAAGGGATTGGCTGTTGTATACTAGACTCATCTTTGACCACAACATATAGTACTCACCCTTTCTCCCTATGCCACATTTTGTGGTATTTTTTCTCGTTATTGCGAAGTAACCATTCGGCCAGGAGGAGACGATGTCTAGCCAACAGGCGTCTGTCGTTGAGGATAGAGCCGTCATAGCGGAAAACAATGGGCAAAGTAATGCGACCGGAACATCTCAGTCTTTCTTGAAGGAAGGCAATCACCTCCGTCCTCTGGGCCGGAAAATACTGCTCGATCGTTATGCACTCAAGGAAGTTGACAAGACGGCCATTACCGCGGGTGATGAAGTGGTAGTGTGCGTCGATCTGAAGACCGGGCGGCGTGAGACAGGTATCGTAAAAAGTGTTAACGAGGGTGATCTTCAGGTAGAGTTGGAGGACGGCGAAGCCGTTGACCGAGGTCTCGAGTACGTTGATAAGCCATTGGAGACGACACCCGAGGAAGTCATGGAACGGGTGGCCCGGGGCATTGCCGCCGTCGAACCGGCCGAAAAACGGGAAACGTGGGAAAAACGTTTCCGCTGGTTGCTCGATGGTTGGAAGTTTGTTCCGGGAGGACGCATCCTGGCGGCAGCCGGCACGGACCAGAACCTGACCTATTACAATTGCTACGTCATCCCCAGCCCGGCCGATTCGCGCATGGGCATCATCGAGACGTTGGCCGAGATGACCGAAATTATGTCTCGCGGCGGCGGAGTGGGTATCAACCTGTCCTCACTGCGCCCGCACTATACCTACGTGCGCGGGGTCAACGGTCGTTCCAGTGGGGCGGTGTCCTGGGGCGGGTTGTACAGTTTCGCTACCGGCTTGATCGAACAAGGTGGGAGCCGCCGCGGTGCCTTGATGCTCATCCTGAACGTGTGGCATCCGGATGTGCTGGAGTTTGTCGAATCCAAGCGAGTAATGGGGCGCATCACCAACGCCAACATCAGTGTTGGCATTACCGATGACTTTATGGAAGCGGTCAAAAATGACGCCGATTGGGAATTGGTATTTCCGGCGACCGACCACCCGGATTACGACGGGACGTGGGATGGTGACCTGAACACGTGGCGAGAAGCCGGTAAGCCGGTTGTTGTTCACCGGACGTTGAAGGCGCGCAAGATCTGGGATGCCATCATCGAAAGTGCGTGGGCCAGTGCCGAACCGGGCATCTTCTTCTCTGATCGCTACAATTATATGAGCAATTCGTGGTACTATGCGCCCATCCTGTGCACCAATCCCTGTGGGGAACAGGGCCTGCCGGCCTGGGGGGTCTGCAATTTGGGTTCACTCAACCTGGGGCGCTTCGTTCGTGACGGCAAGGTCTTGTGGGATGAGCTAGGCCAGGCAGTTCGTTACGCAGTGCGTTTTCTCGACGATGTAGTCGATGCAACCCCTTACTTCTTCGAAGAAAACCAACGACAACAACAGTCCGAACGTCGTGTCGGGCTGGGGACGATGGGCCTGGCGGAGATGTTGATCAGGCTGGAGTTGCGCTACGGCAGCGCCCAGTCATTGGCGTTCATCGATCGCCTGTACCAGTTCGTTGCCACGCAGGCTTATTTGGCCAGTGCCGATTTCGCCGCCGAAAAAGGCTCGTTCCCCATGTTCGATGCAGAAAAGTATCTGAAAAGCGGATTTATGCAGCAAATGTCGGAGGAAGTGCGCCAGGCGGTGCGCAGCCAGGGAATGCGTAATGTCACGCTGTTGACCCAGGCGCCGACGGGCACTACCGGCACGATGGTCAACACTTCGACAGGAATCGAACCGTTCTTCTTCTGGAGTTTCAACCGCAAGAGTCGCCTGGGTACCCACGAAGAGCGGGTGAATGTGTTCGATGAATGGGAGCGATCGCATCCCGGGCAGTCGTTGCCGGCCTATTTTGTGACTGCGATGGACATGCGACCCGAAGATCACGTACGGGTGCAAGCCACTATCCAGCGCTGGGTAGATAGCAGCATCAGCAAGACGTGCAACGTGCCCAACCACTACACCGTTGAAGAAACGCGCGAACTTTACGAACTGATGTACGACATGGGTGCCAAAGGTGGGACTGTCTACCGGGACGGGTCGCGTGACGAGCAGGTGTTGGAGATCAAAGAAGAGGACAAGAACAAGCCGAGTGTTGAGATCAGGTGGCGCGCACGCCCGGCCACGCTGCACGGCCACACCTATCGAAAAGATACCCCGATCGGCACGGCTTACATTACAGTTAACGCCAATGGACAGAGTGGGAACGAGCCCTTCGAAGTGTTCGTCAACGTCGGCAAGGCCGGTTCGGACGTGGCTGCCGATGCGGAAGGCTTGGGCCGCCTGATCAGCTTGATCTTGCGTATGCCTTCGCCCCTCAGTCCAATCGCCCGCGTGCAGGACATTGTCGCCCAGTTGCGTAACATCGGCTCGGGGAGAGCCCAAGGGTTTGGCCGCCAGCGGGTTATGAGTTTGCCCGACTCTGTTGCCCAGGTACTCGCCGAGCACGTGGGCATGAACAGCCAGCAAGACCTGCCGGGGCTGCCCGAGATTGATGAAGGGGAGACGTCAATTACCCAGCTTGCCCTTCCCGTGAAGGGCGACTTCTGCCCGCGCTGTGGGCAAGCCACCTTCTTGCACATCGAAGGCTGCCGCAAATGTTTCAACTGCGGTCATTCGGAATGCTGAAGCTCGGCTAGGGTCGCCAGCACTGCCTGGCGAGGTAAATCGTCAAAAATATCCACGTCACCAATCGCTCGCGGAAGGACGAATTTGAGCCGTCCTCCGCGGGCTTTCTTGTCGGTGGCCATTGCCTGCCACAGACTCTCCGCCGGATAGGATGGGAGCGTGGTGGGTAGGCCTAGCTCGCTCAACAGGTGGACGATACGTCTCTCCGTCTCGGGTTGGCATAGGTCGAGCTTTACCGCCAGGCGGGCCGCCACGGCCGTACCAATAGCCACCGCCTCTCCGTGACGCAGCTGGTAGCCGGACAGGGACTCCAGGGCATGGCCAAAGGTGTGCCCAAGATTGAGAACCGCCCGCCGCCCGTGCTCGAAGGGGTCTTCTTCCACCACTCGAATCTTGACGGCTATCGCTTGCTGTAAAATCCATTCCAAATCGGTTGTGCCGGCAGTTTCCAGGTGATCGAATAGTTGGGGAGCGTCGATGATACCGGCTTTCACAACTTCGGCCATCCCCGAACGAAACTCGGCCGGCGGCAATGTCTCCAGCACGTCCGGATCGCAGATCACCGCAACCGGTTGTTTGAAGGCGCCAACCAGGTTTTTCCCGGCCGGCAGGTCAACCCCAGTTTTGCCGCCCACGCTGGCGTCTACCATCGCCAGCAACGTTGTGGGAATCTGGACCAGTGCCACGCCGCGCATAAAGGTTGCCGCAGCGAAACCGGTAACGTCCCCTACCACGCCGCCGCCCAATGCCAGTACCAGCCCATTGCGGTCCAGGCCGGCCGCCAGGAGTTGGTCGTACAAACCTGCCAGGGAGGCCAGGGTCTTGTGGCTTTCACCGGCCGGCATTGTGCAAGCACCAAAACGCGGCTGGCTATCCTCGGCCAGAGTCTGGGCGGGCTGGACCAAGCCGGCCTCGAGACGACCGGCGTAAAGGGGGGCCACGTTTGTATCACTGGCATAGGCGATGGTCGTCCAATGACCATACCCGTTGACCACTGGCCCGACCTGTTCCAGCAGGCCGCGCCGAATCAACACCGAATAGGCGTTCTCCGTGGTTATGACCGGCAGAGCCAGCGGAAGCCTGCCGGCACCGAAAGCACGCCACAGCGCGATGGTTCGATCGGCTACCGCTGCCAATGACAGGCGACTCGTATCAACCTGAAGCGGAAAACTGAAATAGATCGGGTTGCGCTGCATCTGCAGCCGCCCCAGGCTGGCTTGCCATACCTGGTCCTCCAACATCGGCCGGCCGGCCGCCTGGCCAATACGTTCGATCAGAACCGACTCGTTGGCCAGCAGGCAGATGATGGTGCTGCTGGTCTCCATCGCGGCGCGATTTTCCGGTGGGCCCAAGGTCCAACCGCC
>CAZHBM010000355.1:0-4345 GCA_964529945.1 uncultured Anaerolineales bacterium
CGGCGATTGCCATGCCCACACCATTGGCAAACCCTTGTCCCAGCGGGCCGGTGGTGGTCTCCACGCCGGGCGTCAAATGATACTCCGGGTGGCCGGGCGTAATGCTGCCCCACTGGCGGAAATGTTTGATTTGGTCGAGCGACACTTCATAGCCCGTCAGGTAAAGCAATGCGTACAACAGAGCCGACCCATGCCCGGCCGATAGCACGAAGCGGTCGCGGTCCGTCCATTCCGGGTCACGCGGATTGAACTTCATGAACCGTGTCCACAAGGTATAAGCCATAGGAGCGGCACCCATTGGCAGGCCGGGGTGTCCCGAATTCGCCTTTTGGACCATATCGACCGCCAAAAAGCGGATGGCATTGACACTTAGGTTGTCCAATTCAGAAAAAACCATGATCTGTTTGCCTTCCTCGGTGTTTCGTTTGGTACCTGGCGGAGCTCCGCAAGCTGCGTGTGACCAGCATGGACGCCGGTCCCCGGCCTTTGACAGCCAATTATCAATATGATAGGACATGTTCGGTGCCGGTGATTGAGCGAAAATTCGATGGTCACGCTCTCCTATGCCCGCGGCCAGTTGTGAGTTAGGTTCGGTTGGGACGCGACGTGAGGCGGTCGCCCGAGAGAAGCGACGCGGCGGATGGCCGGGAGTAGTTCGGTGCTCAGATTGGACTTGAACACAACGTCACTGGCACCAGCTTTCAATACCGCTTGCCGGTAGCCGGCGATTTGCAGCAGCGAAAGACCAACGATGCTTGCTTGGGGCAAAGTCTTATGCAACTGTGACACCAACTCGAGACTTTCCCGGTTGGGAGTATCAAGGTCAATCACGATCACCTGCGGGTGAGCCCCCTGGGCCACTGCCAGGACATTCTGCATTTCGGACGAGACGGCCACCAACCTTACCTCGTCGGCCTGTTCCAGAAAACGCGCTACGACGGGGCGAAATCTGGGGCTACCGGCTACGTACATAACCCTTATGATGCGGTCACTTGATCTCTTGTTATCCACATTCATAAAACCTAATCCTTAGACTCATCAGTACACACATTTACTATACCCGAACGGGAATTGACTGTCTATGCAGTCTTGCCCTACCTCGCATACAAAAAAGACCCCATTTCTGGGGCCTGTGGGCTGTACACGTGGAGAACTGGAACGAGGCCTAATCGTCCAAGAAGATGAGACCATTCTCGATGGCGATGCGGGTCAACCCGGCTACGTCGTGGACGTCCAACTTGGCCATTAGATTGGCGCGATGACGTTCGACCGTTTTGACACTGACGCTCAACAAGTTGGCGATGCTATTATTCGTATGGCCTTCGGCAATGAGCTGTAGTACCTCCCGTTCACGCGGGGTGAGTTGCTCGATGGCTCCGGTGTGTTCGTTGGTCGAGTGGTGGGTCAAGAAGTTATCGACGATGAAACCGGAGATTTCGGGGCTGAGGTAAGTCTCACGATTGTAGGCCGCCCGGGTGGCAAGCAGTAGTTCCTCGGTCACGGAGCGTTTCAGCAGGTAGCCGTTGGCGCCATTGCGCAGCGCCTGGCGTACCAGGCTGGGCCGCGAATGCATGGACAGCACGACGATACGTGTGTTGCCGCCCAGCGCGCGAACCCGTTCAATGGCCTGGATGCCGTTCAGGCGGGGCATAGCGATGTCGATAATCAGCACGTCCGGTTGGTGTTTGCCCACGAGGTCGATCGCTTTTTGGCCATCGTCAGCTTCGGCCACGACCTCAATGTCGTCAGCTTGTTCCAAGAGCGCCCGGATGCCGCGGCGTACCAGGTGATGATCGTCTGCCAAAATGACGCGAATCATAGTGCCTCCTGCAAGGGTACATAGGCGACCAGACGGGTGCCTCGACCGGGATGAGAGGTGAGTTCCAACCGGCCTGTCAACTGTTCGACGCGCTCTCGCATTCCGACCAGCCCGATGCCGCGTCCCTGGCGAGGCTGGGACAAATCGAATCCCTGACCGTCGTCCTCTATCATCAGGCGGATGGCAGCGCTCTCCGCGTCGAGCGACACCTTTACCCGTTTGGCCTGAGCGTGCTTGGCCACGTTGGCCAGTGCTTCCTGGAGCACACGGTAGAACACGATTGAGACTGCATCGGGCACGGAGGCCAATTCCATTCCCGAATAATCGATGGCTATACGCGTCCGAGCTGAAAACTCCTGGCAGAAATCCTCGAGTGTCAGATTAAGGCCGATGGTGTCCAGTTCGGGCGGGCGCAGGTCTTGCGCCAGCAGGCGGATCTGTTCCAGGGTTTCGGTGGCCAGCTCAGCAGCCTGTCGCAGGTCCTTTTGCGATGAGGATGGATCGGCTTGCATTAGTTCCAGACTGATCTTAAGCGCCGTCAACGACTGGCCGGCCTCATCGTGAAGCTCGCGTGAAACGCGACGGCGCTCATTTTCTTGAGCGGTGACCAGCTGGTGCATCAGAGATCTCAGCCGTGTTCGCCCCAATCTCACTTCGTCGAGCAATTGGGCGTTTTGAATGGCAATGGCCAGAGGATCGGCTACCTGGCGCACAATCTTGGCCTGGTCAACGGTGAAGGCGTGGGCATGGCTGGCTCTCAGCGTAAGACAGCCTTTCAGCTCGTTTTTCGAAATGAGAGGAACGGCCATGTAGGCACGTAACCCCTCGGCCAAGACCTGGCGATCCAACCACGTTGGGTGACGCATGGTCTCAATGTCGGTGACAATTTTGGGGCGCCCGGCACGCAACTCATTGATGTCACCCAGCGCGCTCAAAGCCACGCGTTGCCCGGCTTCGAGCTGTGTAGGCAGCTCGCTGTCGATTGCCAGGCGCGTCGCCTGGTCATTTTCGAGATCGAAGAGGAGGACACTCGCCTGTTGGCAAGGAATCAGCGATTGCCGCGTATCGTGCAAGGCCGCCTGCGCAATTCTGGCCGGCGATTGGGTGGACAGAATTGCACGGTCGATGCGGCGCATGATCTCCAGGCGGGTAATGTAATGACGCAGGACCTGTTCAGCTTCCCGCCGTTGGATGGCGGCTGCCAGGTCGTGGGCGACTGCCTGCAAAAAGTGGATATCATCTTCCGTGAAGGTACGTGATTCAGTGGAATGGGCGCTTAGCACACCGTACGGGGCGGGTTGCCCCTCGATAATGACACTGATGCCGCTGACTATACCGCGCTCGCTCAACAATGGAGACGGCGTGAAGCGGGTCTCCCGGCGCGCATCGGTAACGATCACCGGTTCTACCGACGCCAGGGCATATCCGGCCTGGGATTTTGTTCCGGAACCGACAGTCGCCTTGCCGATCAAGTCGCTCGGCCATCCGGAGCCGGCTTCGAGAACAAGGGCATCTCTGTCGGGCAGGTATCTGAGCACCTTGGTGAGCGGTACATCGAGCGTCTGGCTGACCATACTTACCGCTTCGGCCATCAACGACTGAAGGTCGCTAACGGCCAGTGCGCGTTGACCCAATTTGGCCACGGCCGCTTGCTGTTCGACGCGAACCTTAAGCGCCTCTTCGGCCCGCTTGCGTTGGCTGATGTCGCGGTTAACCATGACGTAGCCAACGACGTGGTCTTCCTCGTCGCGGAGGGCGACAGACGTCGTGTCGCTGACGAACGTCGTTCCGTCACGCCGGGCCTGGAGTGTCTCTCCTCGCCAGTGACCAATGATAGCAACGCTCTCCAGAATTTGATCTTGTACGAGGACAGGAGTCTGACCGGTTATCAGTGCTGACATTGGGCGTCCAATAACCTCTTCGGATGACCAGCCATACAACGTCTCGGCGGCCGGATTCCAGGCGGTTACGACTCCGTCTTGGTCAGTAGCGATGATGGCGTCGTGCACGTTAGCCAGCAGATGGGCCTGGTAGCGCAGCGCTTCGTTGGCAGTCGATAATTCCGCCGTCCTCTCGGCCACCTTACGTTCCAGGGTGTCGTGCGCCAGTCGTAGACTGGTGATGTCGGAGAACGTGACGACCGCACCTACGGTCGTTCCATCCGAGCTTCGGATTGGGCTCGTGGTAACCGAAATATATGTCGGGCTGTCATCGTGAAGCGCCGGGTTGTGGAAAGCCATCACCTCCTGATAGACGTATTGCCCGCGCAAAGCGCGGGCAAATGGGAGGTCTTCCACGCGCTCGTAATCGGTGCCGTCCATGCGGTACGGAGCAAGCATCTGCAATCGTTGAGCGGCAGGCAACTTTTGGGTTGCCTCATCAAAGGCCAGCAATTTGCGGGCCGTCTCATTCATACGTGTGATTTCGCCACCGGAGTTGTAGAGCATAACCCCATCGCCAATGGCACTGATGGTGGTGTCGAGAATGGCGGCGTTTTTTTACACCGTTGCGCGGGCCTCAATGTGC
>CAZHBM010000356.1:0-4341 GCA_964529945.1 uncultured Anaerolineales bacterium
GGAAGGGGCCACAATGGTGCGCATTGGTCGCGCCATTTTCGACATCGAAACGTGATGCCGAACTAGCGGCAAACGTGACAACCTGGGAGCCAGGTGAAAGATATGCTGAGTCAACTGAAGATTGGATTTATCGGCAGCGGGGTAATGGCGGAAGCCATGATCAAGGGGCTCTTACGCCAGCAACTTGTCCCGGCCCAGAGCATCACCGCCAGCGACGTCCGCACTGAGCGGACCGACGAATTGGTGGAACGTTATGGTGTTGTGGGAACCCAAAACAATGTTGTGGCTGCTTCACAGAGCGATATCGTGGTGTTGTCGGTCAAACCCCAATTCGTGGGCATTGTGCTTAAGGAGCTGGATGGAAACACCGTTAAACCCGATGCCCTGGTGTTGTCAATTGTGGCCGGCACCCCTATTGGCCGCATCACCAAAGCGCTCGATCATCCGGCGGTGGTTAGAGTTATGCCCAATACGCCGGCCCAGGTGGGAAAGGGCATGTCAGTCTGGACAGCCACGCAGAACACCACCGACGCCCAACGGCAACAGGCACGCACTGTCCTGACGGCCTTGGGTGAAGAGATTTATATGGATCACGAAGGATACCTGGACATGGCCACGGCATTGTCCGGCACGGGCCCGGCCTACATCTTTCTGGTAATGGAGGCGCTGATTGACGCCGGAGTCCACATGGGCTTTCCGCGTTGGGTTGCCAAGAAGCTGGTGTTGCAGACAATGGCCGGGTCGGTCGAATACGCCCGGCAGTCGGAACTGCATCCGGCCGAATTGCGCAATATGGTGACCTCGCCGGGGGGCACCTCAGCTGAGGCGCTGTACCAACTTGAAAAAGGCGGCTTGCGTACAGTAATCTCGAAAGCCGTCTGGTCCGCGTACCAAAAGTCAAAATATCTTGGAGGCCTCAGTAACGATGGGGAGTAGTGTCGGCAGCATCCTGATAGCCATTATCAACGTCCTATTTCAATTTGCTTCATTAGCAATATTGGCCCGGGTAATTCTCTCGTGGTTACCTATGGCCGGAATCAGAATCGATCCTTATCAACCTGTCGTCCGTCTCCTGTACCAAATGACGGATCCGATACTTGAGCCGTTGCGGAAATTCACCACTTTTGGCATGATCGATTTTAGCCCAATCGCCGCCCTGATCCTGCTTGAGGTCATACGCCACGTCCTGGTTAACCTGCTAACGGCGGCCCTTTAGCCTGGATTTTCACGCGTACTTGCGCCGGTACGTACTCGACGGTAGAAGGATTAGCTATGTCCAATAGAGCATTCAAGATCACCAATTCGGAAGGCGGTGCAGCCTTCGCCGTCCACGTGATTCCTCGGGCCAGTAAGAACGAAATCAGTGGGCGACACGGGGATGCGGTCAGAATTCGCTTGACGGCGCCTCCGGTGGAAGGGGCCGCCAACGCCGCGCTGATCGATTTTCTGGCCAGGAAGCTGGATGTTCCCAAACGAGACTTGGAGATAATCAGCGGTAACACGTCTCGCGACAAACTGGTATGCGTGCTCGGCCTGACTCCCGCCGAACTGGAAAAGCGACTTCAGGCCTGAGAGTGGGTTGCCACAACGTAATTTCACCCATTATGGAACCTATGAGTGGTTTCAGTCGTCTGAAGCGGTGAAAGTTGAAGAAAAGAACGTCCCATCCAGAGGACCTGCGTGTTCTGTGACGAGGCGAAAAATGAGATACTCTATTTGGGCCATATTGCTTCTAGCCGCACTGAGTGCCGGCCTGCTTGGCTGCAGCACCAGCCAGGCACCCGTTGCGGCACCCGTCGCGGCAACCGCCACCCTGCCGCCGGCGCCTCAAGCCACTGTCGCCGCCGAAGCGACTCCCCTCCCGGCAACCAAGGCCCCGGTAACCGCTGTGGCGGAAGCAGTTGCCTCGGAGAAACCTGAAATGACACCACCGGCGGAAGCGAAAAGAGCAGTACAGCTTGCCAAAGAAGATTTGGCTCAAAACGAGGGAATCACCGTCGATGCGATTCGTCTGGTGAGTGTGGAATCCGTGCAGTGGTCCGATACCAGCCTGGGATGCCCTGAACCGGACATGGTTTACGCGCAGGTCATCACCCCAGGGTACCTGGTAAAACTCGAAGCCAAGGGCCAGGAGTACGAATACCACACTGACGAAGGACGATTTGTGGTGCTGTGCCAGCCCGGTGACTGAGTACGGATAAGCACCCGTCCTCCACGGCCGCCGCGCTTTTTTCAGGGCAGGTACAAAATACGGCCGCAATTGTTGCAGAATACCAATGCACTGCCCGACGCTGCTTTCTGAAGCTGGCTGGTGGGCGGCGGCATGCTACAACCTCCACAGATATTGTCAACCACGGCCACCACAGCCCGCCCCCCCTTGCGCTGTCGCAGGTCCTCATACACCTTGACATCCTCAGAACCCAAGGCTTCAACCAGTTCCTGGCGTGTCTCAGCCAGTGACGCCTGGCGCTCATTCAGATTGCTGCGCTCGCCAATCAAATCGGCGTGCTCCTGTTCCAGCCGCGAAGTGAGCTGCGCCAGCTTTTCCCGCGCCTGGGCCAAGGCCGACTCTGCCTCTTCCTCGGACATCATAGCTTCCAGCAACTCTTGTTCTTTCTTGTCCTGCCAGCGTTTGAGTGATTGCGTGTCGTCCTGCAAGTTTTTTAGTTCTTTGGGGTTGGTCACGCTGCCGCTGTACAGCCGTTGTTCGTTAACCTTGATATGCTGAATCACACTGCGCACTTCCAGGTCGATGTCCCGAGATGCCGCCCTGCGCCGAGCCATGAGGCTTTCCGCATCTGTCACGGCCTTCTCGGCGCGCTTCATTTCGGCAGTAGCGCCCAATTTGGCACGAATCTCCTTCAGCCGCCGTTTGATCTTCTCGATTTCCTGGTCAGTCTGCTGCAATTCGTACAGGGCTTGCGTTCGCTTCACGGGTGTCCTCCTGTGTCGCGCGGCGAGTCGGACGGAAAAAACGCATTACCACCCACGTCCAGGTAGGGCTAAAAAGGCGATTGCACTGTGTGGACCGGGCAAGAGGTTCTAAGGACGTGACCACGAGGCAGATTATACAGGAAGTTGGCCCTCAAGGCCACTCAGTGTACCGGAAAGTATATATCCGTTTTCTGGACGGCTTGGCCGGCAAGATCGGCAATCGCGTTTTTCCACCTGCATAAGATTGTGGGCAAATTCCAACGGAGAAGCTTATGTGGCCATGATCCGATATGAGCAGGTGACATCACCGCCCGCCTGATGGCGGTCGCGTGACACCTTGGCACCCAACAGGCTCGCCAACATAGCAATTTCTTGATCGCAAGCAGCCCGGCACCATTTGGCTACACTGAGGATGGGACAGTTGTATTGATGCAGAATGTAGGTGTTCTGATCCAATCTCTCCCAACTCGCCATATAACCATCGGCTGCGCGCAAATCGGTCAACTGCTCGATGCGCTCTTCCAACGTATCGCCGGTTACCTGAGGCGCATAGTCTTCCAGTTGACGTTGCCGGCTATGCTTGAAGATGTGGTCGATGGCCTCGGAGCCGTACAAATCATCGACTGTCTCCAGAATCTGATTGACCAGTCGTTCATAGTGCCGCGGGAAAAGCTGGTGACCGCTTTCCGTGAGATGGAAAACAAAACTCGGCCTGCCCATCGCCCGCTTGAGCTGATCATGTTCCACCAATTCATCACGTTCCAGATCTGCCAGGTGGCGGCGCACAGCCACGGCTGAAATGTCCAGATCGTTGGCCAACTCATCAGCCGTCAATTCGGCCCGTTCTTTGAGGGCGATCAAAATATTGCGTTTTGTCAGCGGGAGCTGACTATCCAGAACATCAGTACCCTTTATCATACTTTTTCACCGAAATAAGACGACCGGTGGGCAGGTCTGTTCAAGGCATAATACGTTGAAAGACCTGCCCTTTCCAAATCGAGAGGCGACCTAATCATCCGGTAAATGGAGTGTCGCCGAACTCCATTGTGTATCCAGTATACCACACTTATAAAATAAAATCAACATTAAAAATATTAAAGTTGACAAAGTGGGCCGCCAGTGCTATAATAGCTTCAATACATGGAAGTGAAATTCGGTGTTTTAGGCTTGAAACAAATCGAGGGAGTAACCGATGACATCCGTATTGACTATCAAAGATTTGCACGTGAGCATAGATGGAAAAGCCATCCTTAAAGGACTCAACCTGGAGATCAGACAGGGACAGGTGCATGCCATCATGGGGCCGAATGGGTCCGGCAAGAGTACCCTGGCCAATACCTTGATGGGCAATCCAAAATATCAGGTCGATAGCGGCCAGGTCTGGTTCAAGGGACAAAACATCATCGG
>CAZHBM010000357.1:0-4337 GCA_964529945.1 uncultured Anaerolineales bacterium
AATATTTTATAATTTGAAAAATTTAAAATATTTTATATTTATTGAACCTAGTTTATAAGTCATTATAGATATAAATAATCTTGATTTTTAAAATGTGAAAATCTTAGTTCTTATTTTAAATGTTTTAATTTTAATCACCGCATATTCGAGCAGTTGATCTTGCTGTCTCCCCGGCACGCTGGCAGGATGAAACCTTTTGTTGAGCAATTGGTTTATGGCTCGGTCCGCCTCGAGTTCAAACGGAAGCCAACGGAGGACCTTTTCGATTGGGATTCGCTCCAGAGCGGCGGGAACGCCCAACCCGACACCAATGTCGGAATGGACTATGGCCGCGGAAACGGGCTTCTTCTCATCCGACCAGTCTTCAGATTCGGCATCAGATCCGGTTGAACTGGCCGCGACCACCGTCGAGCGGCTTCCAACATCAACGCCAACGACGTTCAGGTCGTAGCGCTCGCCGACGTAACGGATCACCTGTCCAAATGAACGCGGCACGCCGGCAATGGGAGCCAATGTCCACCCCGCTAACCTGTTCATGCCGGGCACGTGCGTCAAACGATGTCGCTGGCAAATGTCATCGAGCGCTTTCCTGACAGGCTCCAGATTTTGAACGTTCAAGGCCGGCAAGACGTTGGGCACAATAAGGGGATCGACACCCGCTTTTTGCAGCACGGCGATTACCGAACCGGCGGCGTCCGAATTGCCGGCATAGACAACGATAGGTTGTTCTTTTGACGCGGCCAGTTGCGCGTAAATGGCCGCCAATTGGGCGAGGTCCGTTACGGCTTTTGTAGCCCCGCCTTCAATGCCGCCCACGATCAGGACAATGTCAGGCCGGCTTTCAAGCAAATGCTGCCACCACCGGTTGGGGTCCAACCCCTCTCCCTGGCTGAGCACGCCCGCCAGAATAGCTGACGAACCGACCACAGCTCGCTGTGCGGCGTTCAGGCTCAGGTCCTGCATAAGACCCATTACCAAAACGCGTAATGGAGCGATTGCGCTGGCCAAAATGACAAAATCATCCACCCCGTCCCCGGCAGGGTTTTGGGGCTGGATCAACTCGCCGCCGGCGGTTAGCAACGACCGCCCGAGCAATCTTTCAACGCTGCCGATGGCGTGTTTCACTCCCACGGTCACGTCGTTCCAGGGAGCCACGTGGGTACTTATAGAATCGCCCCGGGCCACGAATCGGTAATGTCCATCCGCCCGGTCGATAAGGGCGACCGAGGTCGTGGTGGTCCCACAATTGGCGACTAGAATACTGTTAAACTTGCTCACCTAATTGCCTCACAAGCCGATGTCAAAACACCTGCCGGCGCTAAACGTCGCGATCGATCAGAGAGAGCCGCGCATGAGTCCAAAAGCGTCCAAAAGCCACTGAACCCGCCCAATAAGTAATGTCATCCGGGACATCGCAGCGTTGGCAAAGAGCGCCCCCAAGGTGATCATGATGATCCATTGGCCAATGCCACTCCAAAACCGGGTAAAGGCGCTGCGAAACTCGCCCAGCGGCCCTTTGGGCTGCGTCTCAAAAGCAAAATAGAAAAAGGTGCCGATGGTGCCGATCAATATCGCCAGATTCTGCCAAAAGAGTGGATCGGTGAGGATGCCGGCTTGTCTATCTTCCCCTCTTGACACACCTAACGACAATTGGGCCGTACTCAACGTCTGGGGCCACAACGTGCCAAACAAGGCCCCTCCGACGGCCAGCGCAACGCCAACGCCGATCAAAAACGCCACTGCGATGCTACCGATACCGGACCAGGCCGGATTGAGCTTGGCCATAAGCAGCAGGCACAGAATTAACGGCAGTGCCGAAAGCAGGCTCGGCCTGAAGTGTCCCGCCTGGAAAAATACCGGCTGGACAACGTTGAACCAGGCCACCACAACGGCATATCCGACCGCCGTACCGACAAGTATGTGCTCGGCGATCCGAAATGCCGGATTATCACCCAACACATAGGACCAAACCATAAATGTTAGGATAGCCGCAACAATGGTGGTTATACTCATTTGCCTCTAAGTTCACGCGGCTCCATTACCCCTAAAACCGGCAAAGGTTCCCGCTATGGCCGTAACGACCAGCCCCAGATGAGCCACAGACTGAGCGCCTATCCCGTGCAGCGCGCGCCCCGGTTGCCCCAGATAGAACTCGTAGGCTGCCGAAGCGGTCACACCGCTGATCATTTCGTCCAGATGTCCCGGCATTCCACGGGTAGCCCGGTAATAGGGCCGGGCGGTGGGTGCCACGGAGGCGCTCACCGCAGCCAGCATAGGTTGCGTGTTCAGCGCCAGTGGGGCCTGCTGCTCAACCCACCAACGCACACTCTGACCGCTGTCGGCTATTTCCACAAAGAGAGCGACGTCGGCCGGGCTTTCCAAGTCTTGCCATTGCGGATAATCGGCCAGCCGTCCTCCTCCCTGAAACACCGTCAAATCCTGGATAGAAGCCAGGCTTCGCACGCCGGCAGCCTGGCCCGGTAAATAACCCAAATTGAGTGTCCTTTGCCCGTAAGGGTAGGTGCCATCGAAACGATTCAGAAGTCGCTGCGCCATCAGGGCGCCCTCGGGCTGCAGGCTGACAGCCACCACCCGCATCTGGTGGCTAAGCAAGTCCGACAGCACCGCTTCGGCCATCGGCTCCATTTCAGCCTCAGTGGCTGCTGAATAATCGAAGGAGACCAGCGCCACAGAATCCGGAGAACGGGACACAATCTCGCTGCGGAAACCCTGAACCGACGCCACCAGTCCAAAAGCCGCCGGTGACTGTAAATAGTCGCGGAAGGCCGGGCCACCCAAGAAGTTTTCCGCCCGGCTCAAGACCGCCAGCAGCGTAATCGCGATCGCTAACAACAGGATAATAAACACAAAAGCCCAGACCAAGATCGTGAACATCCGATTGCTCCGAGTCCGGTCCGGCGGTGAAGATTCCAACCCCGGCGAATCGGAGGCAATCTTGCGGAACAGGGCGGCGCCCTCGACGTCAGGCACGTCCGGCACACTGAAGCGCGCGCGAAGCGTTTCCAGTGAATCTTCTTCGCTTTCCTCTTCTGCTACCGGCAGCACGTCCGGCAGCCCAGCCAGATTCCCCTCCGTATCTTCGTCGCTGTCCATGGCCTCGGGCTTGAGCTTCTTCATCCACTCCGGTATCTCAGCTATGGCGATATCATCGGCCACCGCAATGACCTCTTCAACAACAATATCCTTCGTCTCAGGTGGTTGAGCGGCAGTCGACAGCTTTTCCTCGTTCAGTTCGCTCACCCAGTCTGGAACAGCACCGGGTCCACCACCATCCGCAATTGCCGCCACCTCGTCCTCACCGGTTTCGCCGCCCGACATACGTTCCAGCTTCGTGAACAGGTCTTCGTCGGGACCAGAAGGAGCAACCGTTTCCTCTTCGGATTCGGCCGCATAGTCAACCAGCGGTGAGGTGTCCGAATCGGTGAACGAGCGCAATTGCGTAAGCCATTCAGGAAATGACTCCTCCACGTTCTCAGTTTCCGGTTCCGCTGGCGCTTCAGCTTCGGGTTCTTGAAAGGATCCGGCTGTTGCCCCCACGGCGGAACCTTCCAAAGAGACAGCTTCTTCACCCCGAGCCAACTCCATTTCTTCAAGTACCTCGGGAATCTCCGCCGTCTCAGGTTGGGATACTTCGCTTGTATCCAACTCGGCAATGTCCAACTCGGCCAGCCAGGAAGGCACCCCTGCAGAAACGGGCTCCTCCGGCTCCCCCGTTGGCCCCGAAGCTGCCTGAGGATGATTCAATACCTCTTCTTCGTCCAGCCCTACAGCCGCATCTGGTTGAGTCTCTCGGTCTGCTTCACCAGGCAGATCGCCTTCGGGTTGCGTCTCGGCGGCCGGTGGGTGAGCGATCAATTGCGCCAGCCATGCCGGGACTACCGGCTCTTCCTCTTGCGGCGGCTGGACTGATTCCTGCAGGAGCGATTCAGGTTCTGCTTTGCCAGATTCCGCAGCAGGCTCTGTGCGTGCCGATTGTTGTTGTGCACGCAATTCCGCCGTGTTGATGATTGGCGGCGGTGCGCCGGTCGCATATCTATCTCGATCGCCCGGCCTCCGATCCCATTCTCCTTCATCAACGAAAATGGGGGGCGGCTGGCGCTTAGTCGCCTCAGGCGGCACAGGTGCTTGCCCGGCATCGTGCATCTCGGTCGATGGCGCAGATTGTTCACCGACCTGGGGGCCGGCCTCTTCCACACCGGCTTCTGGCAATGTCGATTCGTCGATTTCCCCTAATTGTGCCAACCACTCAGGTATGGGCGCGGCCTGGGCATCCGAGGCAATGGGGAGCTCTTCTTGAGCTGCACGGCGGCTCTCCT
>CAZHBM010000358.1:0-4322 GCA_964529945.1 uncultured Anaerolineales bacterium
GGCAGCCCATGCCTCCCCTGCCCGAAACCTATCGCCTGCAGTTCGAGCAGGGCGGCGTGCGCCTGTTTGAGCGGGTCGGTTCGACTTCGTTGCCAGATCACTGAAAATGAGTCGCCGGCCGGCTGGATTCTATCTGTTTCTAAGCTGAGCCTCGGCTCGGTCCAATTGCTCGTGTAAAAATCTGCGACACACCCTGTTTGAGCTCACGCCGGCGCGATGATGGCCATAGTGGCGCCGCGTTCGATGGTATCGCCCGGCGTGACCGGCACGGATTGCACCACCCCGGTCTGCGGCGCGCGGAACTTATTCTGCATCTTCATTGATTCGAGGATCACCAACGGGTCACCGGCCAACACCTTCTGACCGGCCTGCACCAACGCGGCGATGACCACGCCCGGCATGGGCGCCTTGACGGCCATCTCCTTCTGGGTCGCGCACGCTTTGGGCCGGCTGTGGGTCAGCCGGCGCGCCTGTTCGTCCTGGACCTGCACCTCAAATAGGCCGCCGTTCATCTCCAACACATATTGGCCCTCCGAGTGTTCGACGAACATTTCGAAGGGCTGGCCATCGACGATCAACGAATACAGACCGCCGTCGGCCACTGCCTGCAGGTCCACATGCCGGCGCATGCCGTTGACCGTTACCTGGCCGGCTGTATCAATTTCGACGGTAAAATCCTGCCCACCGACTGAGGCGATATATTTCATCTGATGTCCTCCTTCTTAATCCCGCCTACTCACATCAGGTCGCGCAAGCGACGTACGCGGCCGGCCACTTTCCACGGGCTGGCCCCGTTGCGCGTCAATCGCGCCGCCCGGCGGCTGTTCTGGTGGGCCAACAAAGCCGCCGCCAGCGCCGCCACCTCTGATCCTTGAGGAGGCACATCATCGTGCAGGGTGAAATGGTCTTCCAAGAAACGCGTGTCCAATTGGCCAGCCTGGTAACGCGGGCTGTCCATAATCTGCCGGTGAAACGGGAGGGTCGTCTTGACGCCGGTAATCTGGTATTCGCGCAAGGCGCGCCGCATACGCAGGATAGCCTCGCCACGCGTCTCGCCGCGCACCGACAGCTTGGCGATCATCGAGTCGTAATAAGGGCTGATCTCCATGCCCTGGTAGACGCCGCTCTCGACCCGTACGCCGGGACCGGTCGGCTCACGCAGGCTGGTGATGGTGCCGGTGGAGGGCAAAAAGTTGTTGTGGGCATCTTCGGCCAGGACGCGGCACTCGATGGCCCAGCCGTTGGGCTGGATGTCCGCCTGACTGTAGCGTAGTTCACGCCCTCCGGCGATACGGATCATCTCGGTGACGATGTCGACACCGGTGATCAGCTCGGTAATTGGGTGCTCCACCTGCAGCCGGGTGTTCATCTCCAGGAAGTAGAAGCTGCCATCGCGGTCGAGCAGGAACTCAATCGTGCCGGCGCTGACATAGCCGACTTGCCGGGCGGCCTGCACCGCCAGGTCGCCCATTCGGGCGCGCATCGAGCGGCTGACGGCCACCGAGGGCGCCTCTTCGATCAGCTTCTGGTGCCGGCGCTGGATGGAGCACTCGCGCTCACCCAGGTGGATGACGTGGCCGTGTTGGTCGGCCAGCACCTGAATCTCGATGTGCCGGGCGCCGGTGATAAGCTTCTCCAAATACACGCGGTCGTCGCCAAAGCTGGCCCGGGCCTCGCTGCGCGCCGCGCTGATGGCAGCCGGCAGGTCCTCGGTACGGTGGACGGTGCGCATGCCTTTGCCGCCGCCGCCGGCGCTGGCCTTGACCAGCAACGGGAAGCCGATGCCGGCCGCGGCCGCCAGCAGCGCCTGGTCGTCCAGATTCTCCTCGGTGCCGGGCACGATCGGCACCCCGGCGGCCCGCATATGGCGCCGGGCGCTGATTTTGTCGCCCATCGCGCGGATGACGGCCGCCGGCGGCCCGATCCAGGCCAGGCCGGCATCGGCCACCGCCTGGGCGAAATCGGCATCCTCAGCCAGGAAGCCGTAGCCCGGATGCACGGCGTCGGCTTTGGCCTCGCGGGCGACTTCCAGAATGCGCTCGCGATTCAGGTAACTCTGGCTCAGCCGCGCCGGCCCCAGGCAATAGGCTTCGTGAGCGCGGCGCACGTGGGGTGCCATGCGGTCGACTTCCGAATAAACGCCGATGGCAGTCAGCCCCAGTTCCTCGCAGGCACGCATGATACGCACGGCGATTTCTCCACGATTGGCAATCAGAATCCGTTTATGCATTCGTTGTCCGGACCTCACAAGGGAATGTTACCGTGTTTTTTGGGTGGCTGGCTGAGACGTTTGTTTTGTAGCATCTCGAGGGCGCTGATCAGGGCCGGCCGAGTCTGGCTGGGCTCGATCACGTCGTCGACGTAGCCCCATTGGGCGGCCACGTAGGGAGAGGCAAAGGTCTGGCGGTATTCGTCAACCAGTTGAGTTCGCAACTGGTCCGGGTCCTCGGTCTGGGCCATCTCCTTGCGATACAAAATGTTGATCGCGCCCTCCGGCCCCATCACGGCAATCTCGGCGCTGGGCCAGGCCAGGTTAATGTCGCCGCCGATGTGCTTGCTCGACAGGACGATGTACGAGCCGCCGTAGGCTTTGCGGGTGATGACCGTGATCTTGGGCACGGTCGCCTCGCAGTAGGCATACAGCAACTTGGCGCCGTTGCGGATGATGCCCAGGTGCTCCTGGTCGATGCCCGGCAGGAAGCCGGGCGTGTCCTCGAAGGTGATCAGTGGGATGTTGAAGGCGTCGCAGAAGCGGATGAAACGCGCTCCCTTGACCGAGGCGTCGATGTCCAGGGCGCCGGCCAACACGTTGGGCTGTGAGGCGACGATGCCAATCACCTGGCCGTTCAGGCGGGCAAAACCGATGACCAGGTTTTGGGCATAATCGGGCATAATTTCCATAAAGTCGCCGTCATCGACCACCAGGTTGATAACCGCCTTCATATCGTAGGGTTTGTTGGGGTTGTCGGGCACCAGCTCGTTGAGCCGCTCGTCGCAACGCAGCGGGTCGTCCTGGCCGGCCAGGGCCGGCGGGTCTTCGACGTTGTTCTGCGGCAGGAAACTCAACAGCCGGCGCACGGTCAACAGGGCTTCTTGCTCGTCCAGGCAGGAGAAGTGGGCCACGCCGCTTTGAGTGGAATGCACGCCGGCGCCGCCCAGGTCGCCCGGCGTGACGTCCTCGTGGGTGACTGCCCGGATTACGTCCGGGCCGGTGATGAACATGTAGCCGGTCTGTTCGACCATCAGGATGAAGTCGGTAATGCCCGGCGAATAGACGGCGCCGCCGGCCGTGGGGCCGACGATACACGAGATTTGGGGAATCAGGCCGGAGGCTCTGACGTTGCGCAGGAAAATGTCGCCGTAGCCGCCCAGGGCGCCGACGCCCTCCTGGATGCGGGCGCCGCCCGAATCCAGAAGCCCAACCACCGGTGCGCCGTTGGCCATCGCCTGGTCGAGCACTTTGCAGATCTTGTCGGCCTGGGCGCGGCCCAGGCTGCCGCCCATAACGGTGAAGTCTTGGGCGTAGACGAAGGTCAGCCGACCTTCAATGTTACCATAACCGGTAACTACCCCATCACCCAACGGTTTGTTGTCTTCCATCCCGAAGCCAACCACCCGATGTGTGACCAGGCTGTCTAACTCGTGGAACGAACCGGCATCGAGCAGCAATTCAATGCGCTCGTGCGCGGTCAGTTTTCCCATCTCGTGCTGGCGGTCGATCCGTCTTTGGCCACCCCCAAGTTTGCTTTGCGCCTTCAACTGGCGCAGTTGGTGCAGTTTGGAAGCAAATGACATAGGACTCCCGGTGGTGGTGTCAGTTTACATACCGCTATAACACCGTCACCGGCAAAAGGATACACCTGGGTGGGATAATTGGATTGTGGTGGCTGGGTTCACGCTCGTCTCTAGCCTTGACAACGGGAGGATAGGCCGGTGAACCGTTTCATATCAATCACTATGAGCGTCGTCGGTGCGATGACTGGGTCAAGACTCGTCCCCGCTTAATTCTTCTGGTTTGTCTTCCCTTTGGGGGCTCTGCTTTCGCGAAGGCAACCGCGAGCGGACTGCGCCTTTTACCTTGCCGCCCGCGGCTGCCGCGCCCTTGGCGGCTCGGCCGGCCAGACGAGCAGCTGTTCCTGCTGCACTCCCCACTGTAGGGGCCACGGTGTCGGCCGCCCCCGTGGCCGCTCCACCAAGCGCGGCAAGGGATGCCCGGGCGGCGCTGCTGATTGCGGAACCGGCTCGCTCAAATACGTTGGGGGCGATGCTGACGCGATAGTCTTCAGCCATCAATTGAATCTCGTCGAAATCGAGAAGAATGT
>CAZHBM010000359.1:0-4308 GCA_964529945.1 uncultured Anaerolineales bacterium
GAGCCTGCTTGGCAGCCAAACCGTGGCTCGGTCCAATTTCTCCAACGAAACGTTTGAGACAGACCCGGCAGACAACCGGCAATACATTTGTTGTCCGAGTACAAAGACGTGGGTATACTGGGAGACATATCGTGTTTCGGTCATTCCCAAGGCAGGTTTCGACTATGAAGATCGATGCGCACATCCACTATTTCCCACCCATGGAGCCGGAAGAATACGAAACGTTTTGTCGCCGGAATCCCTACTGGAGCTTGCTGGTGGCGCCCAGGTCTGGCAGAAGCATTCAAGGCTGGGCCACTGCAGAACGCACTCTCCGGGATATGGATGTCGCGGGCATCGACCGGGCGATCATCCAGGGAGAATATCGTCGCCAGCACGACGCGTGCGTGTCTAGAAACGACCTGGCCCTTGAACTGGTGCATCGCTTTCCGGATCGTTTTGAAGCGTTTGCCATGCTCCAACCGTTGGCCGGCCAGAAAGCCCTGGACGAATTGCAGCGTTGCCTCGATGGTGGTTTGAAGGGAGTAGGTGAATTGAATGCTTATGCCCAAGGATTCACCCTTCATCACCCTGACTTCTTGCGCCTGGTCGAAGCCTGTATTCGGGCCGGCGTTCCTCTAAACCTGCACGTCAGTGAGGAAGTCGGCCATCATTACCCGGGCAAAAGTACGACCCCTCTACGAGAGTTCTATTGGTTGGCGTCAGAATATCCCGATTTGAAGCTAATCCTGGCCCACTGGGGTGGAGGGCTCCTTTTCTACGAGATTGCACCCACCGTGCGGTGCGTGTTGAGCAATGTGTGGTATGATACAGCCGCTTCTCCGCTTCTGTATCCGACTGCGCGCATATTCAATGTGGCGCTCCAATGCGTCGACCACCACAAGATTCTGATGGGTTCGGACTACCCCCTGCTGCTCTACCCCAGTCGTCACGAGCAACCCAACTTCACCACATTCTTGGAAGAGATCGCTGGCCTGGAATTGGAGCCAACTGTCTATGCGGATATTATGGGCCTAAATGCCGCCCGCGTGTTGGGATTGGTTGAAGACGAAACCGAGACGGCACCCAAAACAAACACCACGATTATGAGAAAAAGGCAAGGGCCTGTGGCCGAAAACATCAAAAAAACGATGCCGGTTCGGTTCGTGGCCGAGCACTGGCCGGACACGCAGGCGGTCTTCGATCGCTATGGCATTCCGTGGCAGGATCAGCCCGTGCCGTTCTGGGAGCAGATCATTCAGGCGGCCGCCGCGCGTGGATTGGGCGAGGAAGATCAGGAAAAGTTGTTGAACGAACTGAACGAGGCCATTCGTTGATCGGCTTTTCCGCCCAGGTGGACCATTCCCGATGCTAAATGCCTCAACTACCGGCTGTGGCCGAAACCCGTTCGAAGTCAGGGGCGACAAAGTATCTTGCTGTTGGCCGTGGTGATATAATCTGCCCCCTACTAGCTCTTCATGCCACGACTATTGGACGGAAGACGAAGGGCCGATACGTAGCTTCTCTGCAGAAGGTGATTCATTTATGCCAGTTCGCTTTGCCTCCCGTAGTTGGGGGTTGCTGTTGGTCGTGACGGCCACAGCCTGTTGGTCCACATCGGGGCTTTTCATCAACATTCTTGTGAAGCAGACTCACGTATCTCCGGCAGGCCTGGCCTTCTGGCGCGACCTCAGTGTGGCCATGTGCCTCGTGGTTGCACTGGCAATATTCCAGCCACACCAACTGCGGGTAGCCAGACAAGATATTCCGTGGTTGGCAGGCATGGGCATTTTTGGCATTGGGCTGTTTCATTTCTGCTGGAACACGTCGGTCCTGCGAAATGGAGCTGCGTTGTCTACCATCATCCAGTCGAATGGGCCGATCTTGGTGGCCTTTGGCGCCTGGTTTTTATGGCGCGAACCCTTAACCACGCGCAAGTTGGGGGCGATAGGGCTGACCCTGATTGGGACGCTGCTAATTGCCGGCCTCAGTGGTAACAATCATCTGCAAATGTCTCCAATTGACCTGTTGATTGCCATGGGCGTGCCCATCTTTTACGGGACCTTCAGCCTATTGGGCAAAAAAGTGGCCGGCACATATAGCCCTTGGACCGTTCTAACTTACGTATTCCTTTTCGGAACATTCGCACTGGCACCTTTCCAGATAGGCCAACCGTTACCCGGTTCGATGCCTGTGGTAGCTATGGCTGCTTTTGCCGGCTTGGTGCTGCTGACCACGATTCTGGGGTACAGTCTGTATACGGCCGGATTGCGTCGCCTTCAGGCCAGCGTGGCGACGATCGTCGCCACCACCGAAGTCCTTTTCGCCTCCGTGTTGGCTTATAGTCTCCTGGGCGAAAGGTTGGATCTCACACAGATAATTGGTGCGCTGCTGATTGTCTCCGCAGTGATCCTGCTGTCGTGGCGGCGCGGGAGAATGCGATCTGCCTGGCCGGCTGGGCAACATTCGGGTTGATTGACCGGCGGGTGTTCGTCGGAGAAACTGTTTGGCAGTCATGCCAGGGCCTATGTGCCGGGTAGATGGAGTCGCCAACGCACGGATCCGGCTGCTGACTGGTTCTGGCTGCAATGGCACATTAGGACTGGTCGTTTCAAGATTCTATTTGACTAAATGATGGCAGGGCACTATAATCCATCTGTTTGCACACTGGAGTACCACTATCCCACACGAGTAGAGGCAATTATGCGCCAACGTAACATCAGAATGCTGATTGGTATTGTTCTTCTCACGATTGTCCTGATTTGGATTGACCAACCCAATAATCCAGGACTCCACATCGACATAGGCGGCCTTAAGATCGACCGTGAGTTCAGCCTGCATCAAGGCCTTGACTTACAAGGTGGACTGCAGGTATTGCTGGAGGCCGACATACCGCCGGGGCAGGAAGCGAATTTCGACGCCCGAACCATGGAAGCGGCCCGGGTGATCATCGAGAACCGCGTGAATGCCTTGGGAGTGACAGAGCCTCAAGTGCAGCTACAGGGTGAAAAACGGATTATCGTGGAGTTGCCGGGTGTCAGTGACCCCGACCAGGCAATCGCAACCTTGCGCGAAACCGGTCTTCTCGAGTTTATCGAGGCCGGCCGGCTGCCGTTGCGTGAGGGACAACTGGTGCGTACCAGTCTTGACGTAGCCGGCACGGAAGGCATTACCGCCACGGCCACCCTGACCGATACCGGCACCCTCACTGGAACAGCCGTGGCCACGACTACCCAGTATGCCTACGACGGGAAAATCTTCCCGACGCTTATGACGGGCCGTGACCTCAAAAATGCGGACGTCAGTACTGACAATATGGGGCAAGTGGTCATCTCCTTCGAACTCACCGATGAGGGTACCAAGATCTTCCGTGACTACACCCTCAACCACGTTGGTGACGTTGTGGCTATTGTGCTGGACAAGCACGTCCTATCGGCGCCGGTGATTCAGTCGCCGATCACTACCGGCAAGGGCATCATCAGTAGTGGCGCTCAAGGTGGGTTCCCGTTGGAAGAAGCGCGCAGTATTGCCATCCAGATGAAGTATGGTGCCCTGCCCGTGCCGTTGAAAGTGGTAGAAAATCGGACCATCGGCCCTACCCTGGGACAGGATTCGGTGCAGCGTAGTATCCGGGCCGGTGCTATCGGCCTGATTGTGGTCTTGCTGTTTATGCTTACCTACTACCGTCTGCCAGGCGCTTTGGCCGATATGGCTTTGATTATCTACGCCTTGATAAACGTAGCGCTGTACAAAGCGATACCGGTGACCCTTACACTCCCCGCCATTACCGGTTTTATCTTATCCACCGGTATGGCAGTGGACGCCAACATCCTTGTATTCGAACGGATGAAAGAGGAGTTACGCGCAGGGCGCGGCTTAAAGACAGCGATGGAGGCGGGCTTCAGCCGGGCCTGGACATCGATTCGCGACTCCAACTTGAGCACGCTCTTGACGTGTGTCATCCTATATTGGTTTGGCTCCAATTTTGGTGCCAGCATTGTCAAGGGTTTTGCCATTACGTTGGCTTTAGGTGTGGTGGTCAACCTGTTCACGGCCATCACCGTTACCCGGACGTTCATCCGTTTCGTCTTTGATCTAGTGGGCGATAAACTGCAGGAGAAGCACTGGTTGTTGGGGGCCTAGGTCCTCAATACCAGGTGCTTGGGCTTGGAGGCAAGATGTTTAATATTGTTCAGAAGCGATATGTGTTCTTTCTAATTTCAGCTTTGATCATCATTCCCGGCATAGCGGCGATGATCATTTCGACGGTGCAGTACGGATCGCCTTTCCGATTGAGCATTGATTTCACCGGCGGTACTATGCAAGAGC
>CAZHBM010000360.1:0-4306 GCA_964529945.1 uncultured Anaerolineales bacterium
CCGGCTGCGGCGCACGCCGTCCAGCGAGGTGAATAACAGCGTCTGGCCGCGGTCGACCACCAGGTCAGCGTGGCCCAGGCCGATGTTGCCCGGCAGATCGACCAGAATCGGGTTGCCGGTATATTTCTCCCACGGGCCGTCGATGCGCGTCGTCTGGCTGCGGGCCAGCCCCAGGCCGAACTGGGTGTCGCCCGGATCGCCCGGTCCGGGACCGCGGATGCCCTCGTAGAACATATAGTAACGGTCGCCCACCTTGACCACCTCGGCGGCGCTGATGGTACGAAAGTCGAAGTAGGCGTCGGCCGCGGGACCCGAAACGGCCGGCGGGCCGTACTCCATGGCGCCGACAAAAAGCGGGTTATGGCGGCAGCGGGTCATCTGGCCGGCAAGCCGGTCGAGCCGGCCGTAGAAACAGCCCATGCTGCCCGGATTTTGCCCCATGCCGACGAAGACGTACAACAGCCCATCCTCGTAATACAGGCCCGGCGGGCCGCCGGCCAGGCAGTCGTAGACCTGGTCCAGGTAGGGGTGGGGACCGATGGCCTGGCCGGCCGGGCAACGGGCGGCGGCGGCGGTCCACAGGCCGGTCCCGGTCACCTCCTCGGGCGGGCTCCAGGTGAAGCCGTTGATGGAACGGCGCAGAAACGTGCGCGCCCGGTATTCGTAGACCATGTTGAACTGGTCGTCGACCTGGAACAGGCGCGGGTACTGCTGCGGGTCGATGTGATCGACCAGCGAGTGACACGGGCAGGTGCGGCATTCGGTCTGGCAGACGGGCGGCGCGCCGGGCTGGAAGGTGAAACCGCCGTCCAGGCTGCGATAGACGACCACGCAACCCGGGAAATCGACCGGGTCGCCGCAGCCGTCGACCGTGCCGGCCGAGCGCTGGCTGGCGTGGACGTAGGACCACCACTCGCCGTTGGCCTTGATAAGGGTGTCCGACTCGCCCATGGGCAGGCCGGTATCGGCCTGTTGGAGAACGAAGGTCGCCCGGCCAGACCAAAAGTCGGCCAGGGTCGGCGGCGCGACGGTGGGCGTGGCCTGTACCACGCGGGTGTTGGTGGGGCTGGGTAAGGCGCCGTCAGGCGGTAGGGACGGCGTGCGGAAGGCGGGCGGCGTGCCCGCCGGCGCCGGCGGGCCGCTGAAGGCCGGGGCCGTCAATCCCGGCAGGCTGCCGGCCACCAGCAACAGACCGGCGGCCCAGACGGCCACCACGCCGGCGGCCAGCAGCAACAGGATCAGCGCCTTGCGCCGGGTCATCGCCGGTTACCTGGGTGGCTATACGGAAACAGTGCTGGGATCAAACCGGCCTCCCGGAGCGGATAGGGTGATGGGCAGATGGTACCGCCAATCGGCGGACAGGTCAAGGCGGATGCCGGTGGGGGATGCCCCATTTTCTTGCTAAGAAACCAGGTGAGCCGGCAACCGGTTTGATCGTTTTTTGGTTTTGTGAGTGGAAGGCCTTCCAATCACAAAAAAACTACCTGATTCTACGCGCTTGCTAAGACGTAAAGTGAACGGCCTCTTAAAAGCCTACTGCGCAGCCAGGCCTCGGCCCGGCCCAATTTTTCCAGCAGAAGATATGGGACGGGCCCGCCGGCGGGAACAAAGGATGAATTACCGCAGAGGACGCAGCGCGCGCAGAGACATGGGGATAGAGAGACGGAGATCTTCTTCACCTTGTCTGCGCTCCCGCCGTAGCGTGCGAGAAAAAAACACCTTCGCCGCCCCCTCAGTACGACCGCGGGACAGGCCCCACCGGGATCCGCATATCGCCGCGCCGAATCGCAGGCCGCCAGGCTTGATGTAATAATGCGCGCCAGAGCATGGAGGATGTGCCCGAGCCGGACAACCTGTTGTGCCGCGGAGAGAGCCAGGCCGACGTTGAGGCCTGGCTCGATGTTTGACAACAGCATTGCAAGTGGTCGCCATCTGGCTGGTTGACGTTGCTTGTCCGACGCCTACTTCGGCGAGCCAATGGCTGATGATGACCCGCCTCACCTGGTGCTGCCGGGCACCAGGTTTCGCTGGATGAGCCAGGCGGCGGTGATCTCGGCCGCCAGCCGGTTGCCAGCGACATTCCAATGAAAATCGTTTACCTGGCCGTAGGGCAGTGGGTTGCCGGCCTGCAGGTAGTTCACGAAATCGGGTTGCAGGTCGAGTAGCGCCAACCCACGGGACTCCATCTTCTGGCTAAGGATGCGGTTGGGCAGTGTTGGGTCGATGTGCGCCCGGTCGGCTGCAGCCACCGGCAATTTCATGTCACTGGATTCGGGCAAAGCGTTCATAAGCACCGCTTCACGTAAGGGCACCAACACAAACACGATTTTTGCACCTGATAGGGTCACTTCGTGGGCCAGTTGCGCGTAGATGTCCACGTTGAGATCATAGGCGTAGGCCAATGTCTCGTCGTAAATTCGGTTGTCAAGCCACGGCGCGTACATAGGTTCAAACTCAATACGTGGTTGATGGGGTACGATCAACGGTTCTAGACTTTGATAGATGCGCGAGTGGGCGTACAGCCAGCTCAGCCCCAGCGACAGCAGCCGTTTCCCGGCCGGGCAAGTGCGCCAGGTTGGTTGCAGGCCCGGCACGGAATACCATACCTGTGGATCGAACCGGTCGTTGCAACGCACAAAATAGGGTGCGTAACAATTTATGCCGGCCTTGGCGGTACGCCGGGCATCAGGCAGGGCGTCTTGCAGGTCGTTGCCCGGAAACAAATAAACCACCACCAGGTCGGGCTGGTAGCGGCGACCCTCAGTGCGGTAGTACATCAATTCTTGTGGGGGTCCCCAGCCGCCCACACCAGCGGAGATTACCTCCATCGGCCGGCTGGGTGGTGCCTGAGCGTTGAGCAGGTCCTCCAATACTTGATGAGCGGTTTCGGCCTCAGTCACCTGTTCGGCCTCGACAAACGAGTCACCCAATACCAGGATCCGGAAAAGGCCGGTCGGCTTGCGCCAGGAGTGATTGGTATCGTGCATGCCGCGTGAATTGAGTTCTACCGGATGGATGTAACCATCAGTATCCACAGTCTTGGTCAGGTTGGACAGTCCCCGCCAGCCAACCTGACGGTCGCACACAACGTAGAAACGGCCTTTGGCAGTTTCGTAAGGCGGCTCTAGCACCAGGCGTGCGACCAACTCGACCAGTACCAGCGCGATTGTCGCGCTGGCCAAGATCAGGATGACCCTGGCTGCAATATCGCTGATGCGGTGCTGTTGTCTCAGTAGTCTAGATCTCATAGGGTAACCCGCGGGCGAGATTGTCCATCTTGACAGGCGGACTCAACGCACTACATTGTACACCCTGCCGTCGCGTGTCGCGATTCCAACTCAAGGACTATAAGAATGAAACAGCTTCGATCAATTCGGATTGTTAATGTAGCCCATTAAGGAAATGCTCTCCAATGACCAAGCTAGGGGACTCGGTTCCAAAGTGTGTTGGTGAAAGGATTTGACAATAAAGGGCTCAAAGACCATCTTGGAGGTGCGAACCAAACCAACTTTAAGGGAGTTGGCAAACCGTACAGCCTGGGATTGGAAAGTATGTCCGGTATGTGGAAGCAAGATGACGGTGAAGTGGGGCAAATATGATCGGCATCCATGGTTCTTGGAGGGGCAACGGTGGGTAGAGGTGCAGCGACACCGGTGCCAGCGGTGCGGGAGGACCTATTCAGTAGAATCGCCTTGGCTGATAAAGGGAAGTTGGTATGCATGAGAAGTACATCGATGTGCCATTGATCACTGGCTGCACAGACGGACATCAATGCGGCGCTGTGCGGAGATAGTCCGATCGTGGTTGGGGAAACAAGAGCGATATGTGCAATGGCGACCGTTAAGTACAGGGCCTGAGACAGGAGCAACAAGTCACCTGGCGGCAAGTAGGGTGTGCCGTTGGCTGAATGCAACAGGCCGGACCGGATTTGGATCGACTGCGCGGGGTGACCAGTGATGGGGCACAAGGATTAGGCGCCTATCTCAAGCGTCAATTGCCCTGGGTGCATCAGCAACGCTGTGTCTGGCACACGTGGCGTTCGCTAAGCGGCGATATAGCGCGGGCTGTTAGTCGGGCGGTTCAGGGGCTGCCCGAGGAAGAAGCTCAGCAAATCCGGCAAGAGGCGCGGCAGCAACTCAAATCTTCAATCCACCAGATTCTGGATGCAGCCACGTATGAGCAGGCCGAACAAGTTCTATTGCGATTGGTCGAACTGCCCTGGGCAGAGAATATTGCCAAGACACTGTCTGAATACCTTGATCGGCTCCTGCCCCATACCCTGGCTTATTGCCAGGATATTCAGCGC
>CAZHBM010000361.1:0-4294 GCA_964529945.1 uncultured Anaerolineales bacterium
GAGCGCCGATGGACTTGTCGCAGTCGGGCGCCAACGTGTCCGTCACCGTCACACCAGACAAGAGACTGTCACCGGTGTTGGTGACGGTGATGGTGAAGGTGACGGTGTCGCCGCTGCGGATCTGCTGGGTCTCGGGCAGCTTGCTCATCGCAATCGCCGGGCTGTACTGGCGTGTGTTGGTGACGACGCAGACGATGTCGTCGTCCTCATTCACGGTGACATTCAGCGGACCGGCGTGGCTCGCTGAGGCTACCACCGTCCCTGTGCCGCCTTGGTCGCGACACTCGATGGCGGCGGTGTAGTCTGTCAAGCTGGTACCGCTGCCTGCTCCTTCACCCACGGTATGCAGACCGGTATTCACCACCACGCCCCCAGTGGTGCCGTCGTCGCTTACGTCCTCCGCCTCGGCCACACTGTCGATCTTCAGGTCGAAAAGGCCGCCGTCGCTGCTGGGCAGCAATTCCTTGGCCACCTCCAGCGTGCCTGTCTTGCGCGTGTTGGTGATGACACACACGATATCGTCATCCAGATTCACGGTAACATCCAGCGGCCCGGCGTCGCTCCCCGAGGCCACCACTGTGCCTGTGCCATCCTCATCGCGGCACTCGATTTCAATGGTGTAGTCGCTCAGCACCGTGCTCGTACCGACTGTCTCACCCACCGTGTGCAAACCGGTATTCACGACCACACTACCAGTGGTGCCGCCGTCGCCCACATCCTCGGCCTCCGCCACGGTGTCGATCTCCAGATCAAAGCGACCAGGATCCTCCCAGGGTATCAGGTCCTTGACGACAGTGAGGGTGCCCAGAGACGGCTCGATCTCAAGCAGGTAGTCCTCAACCTCACCATCCAGGGCGAAGCCGTCGTAGGGCAGGCCGCCCAGTGTGTCGACGCGGAAGCGGGCGTAGGTGGAGCCGAGGGATGCTGTCGCTGGCACAGGGAAGGTGAGGGAGTTGAGACCAGCCGCCAGCCCCTGGTCGCTGAAGATCTGTTCGCCGGCATCGGCCCAGTCGCCATCGGCATTGAAGTCGATCCAGGCGTTGAGCAAGCCGGTCTGGGTGGCGACCACATCGACCCCGGCTGTCACTCCCGGCATAAGCGCCGTGGTGAACGTGACGCCGTCCTCATCCGCCAGATTCGCGTTGTCATCCCCCAGCGCCGCTGCGTCCGGCTGACCGTCCGGCTCGGGATCGATGAGAGCGCCCATGTAGAGCGTGCTGAGCAGGTGGCGCGCGCCGTTGCTCGCGTAGAGCGTCGGGTAGGTAGGATCAGGCGCGTCACCGAAGTCCAACTCCAGTGGCTCACCGCAGTAGGGCAGGTCAACCTCACCCCGGTCGTAGTGCTGCCAGATTTCCTCCGGCGCCAGGGCACGTCCATAGACTGCAATGTCATCCAGCGAACCGGCGTAATAGTAATCGGGCGTTCCGTCGTAGGCCATGTAACCGATGCCGAGTGTCGTGCTGGCCGCAAAATTGGCCGTGTAGTTGAATGTGGTTTCGGCCTCTTGCTGGCCGTCGACATAGAGCACGAGTTTGTCGCCATCCTCATCGCGTACGGCAGCTAAGTGGTGCCACTGGCCGTCGTTGAGACCGTCAACACCTTTGAGGGACGTGCCGTTGTGCGACGAGTCGTAGACCACCAGTAACGGTTTGCCGGTGCTGACCTCGGCGCCCAACCACCAGTGCGGGCTGCCGCCGTCCTGGTCACGGCCGATCATTACCTTGTTCTTGCCGCTGACATTGGTAAACTTGGCCCACAGCTCAACGCTGAAACTGTCGTCGGCGGCCCAGTCGAAGTCTTCATCATCCTCAACTGTCACATAATCGCCATTGCCGTCGAAGACCAACGGGTTGCCATCGGTAGTGCCCCAATGAGCGTCGCCTACCAATGTACCCGGATGGCTATCGTAGGCGTCAGGCGCCGTGCTGCCGGCACCGTCATACCAGTAGGCGATCATTCCTTCAGGACAGAGCTTGCTCTCATTGGTGAAGGTACAGGTGATATCCTCGCCGTCGTCCAGGTGGACCGTCACGCCATCCTGGATGGAGTCGCTGTCGCCCCCGGTGCAGGAGACGTCGGTCAGCTCCCAGCCAGCCGGCGTGATCTCGGTCACATCATAGTCGCCCGGCGCCAGATCGCTGACCGTACGGCTGTCGGTTGTGCCGCCGCCATCATCAACCAGACTGAAGTCCCCCAGGTCGCCGCTGAACTCAAAGCTCTGGTCTCCCTGGGGATCGGCCACCTTGACGATGGTGATGTCGCCCGGCTCGACCACTCCTGGCACGTAAGTGATGTCCACCCGATGCAGCTCGGGGGTGAAGGCGGGATCGTCGCTTTCGAAGTCCAGATTGTACTGGAAGTAGCGGTTGCCAGGCACTGGGGGCACCTGCGGCGAGTCATCGGTCACATCGAAGAAGCTCTCGACGTTGCAGATGGGATCGTCACAACTGCGTACCGACATATCCAGGCGGGTGATGCCGCGGCGATAGAGCGACGCCACCTCATCGGCACTCAACGCCCGTTTCCAGATAGCCACTTCGTCCAGTGTGCCAGCCGCCTTGTAGCCGGTATTGCTACCCTCAAAACCGCCCACCCGGAAATTATCATCCTCAGTGAAGTCGAAGGCCTGGGTAGCCCAACCGGCATTGTCCACGTCTCGGTATGTGACGCCGTCCATGATGAACTTGATATTGATGCCCGACTTGACCAGCACTAGATGATGCCACTGGCCATCGTTGACGACAGGGTTGCCCGAATCCAGGATGGCGAAAGAATCGCCGCTGGTTCCGGGTCTGATGGTGCCACCGGCCTTACCGGCATCAGCCCCGGTACCCCCCTGATAGCCAATCCACATGTGGGATCCGCCATCGCGACTCAGATGCACCTTGTTGTCACCGACGGCGCTGAGATCGGTCTTGACCCAGTAGGACCAGGTCCAGTCGCCCAGACCGAAGTCAAACATATCGGTGCCGGACTGATTGGCGTCGACGTCAATCCAGTTGTCGAGCCCGTCATCCACGCCACCGTCGATTTTTCCGCTCGTATAGGCCATGCCGCTGCCCACAACGATGCCGTCGTTGCCATTGCCGGAGGAGTCGGAGACAGTCGCACCGGCACTCAGGCCGCCGCTGCCGTCCAGATGCAGCAGCAAGATGTTGTCTGTCATGTCGATGTTGCCGCTGGCCCAGGCATCTTCGACCACGCCGTTGTCGGCCATGGGACCGATGGCGCTGGTCAGCCAGGAAATTTCCTGCCAGGTGGAGGGCTGGGTGGCATCGAAAACCATGGAAGTGTAGCTGCCCGTGGTGGCGCCATCCAGCACCACCGCCCGTAGAGCGCCATCAAAGGTAGTATCGGCGTAACTGCCGGTGGAGAACTCATAACGCACAGGCGGGTTGCCATCCTCATGCAGGTAGGTGCCGGAGGTGTCGGGCGCCAGCTCTGTGTTGGTGAAGGTGCAGACAACGTCCTCACCGGCATTCAGATGGATGGTGACGCCATCGGCGATGGGTGTGCTGTCGCCGCCAACACAGGTGATGTCGTCCAGCTCCCAGCCACTGGCTGCCGTCTCGGTCACATCATAATCACCTGCCGCCAGGTCGGCTACGATCTCGCTGTCGGCATCGTCCAGGGTGAACGCACCCAGGTCGCCGGTGAAGTCGAAACCAGCGCCACCGGTCGGGTCGGTGACTTTCTCGATGGTGATCGAACCCGGTGAAGGCTGGCAGATGTGCACCCCATTGTCACCCGCTTGATAGTGCTGCAGCACCTCGGCCGGGGAGAGTGCCCTGTCGTAGATCGCCACCTCATCCATCACACCGTCGTAGGTGTACTTTTTGTCCAGACTCAGCCAACCAATGTTGAGGGCAGCATCATCGGAGGAGAAACCGGCGGTGTAATCGTGACTATCGCTGTCCTCTTCAACGCCATCCACGTACAGGTAGTTGGTGTCAGTGCTGTTGTCACGAACCAACGTAATATGATGCCATTCCCCATCGGTGAGATTGGTGGAGCCGGCCAGCGAGATGCCATTGCCGTTCACGTCGTTTACGTTGGCCACAGCGTAGTACGGTGAAGTCTTGTTTACGCCGATCCACCAGTGCAAACTGCTGGAGGTGCCGTCATCCCGGCCAATGATCACGTCATTCTCAGCAATGCTGCCAGGCCGGTTCATCCAGAACTCGACAGAGAAGCTGTCGTCGGCGCCCCAGTCGAAGGGGCCGTCGGCTGTGGCCACAGCCGGCACGTCGATGCCATAGCCCGTGCTGGCACCGCCGGCCGGCTGGCCGCCGTT
>CAZHBM010000362.1:0-688 GCA_964529945.1 uncultured Anaerolineales bacterium
CGGTTCATCTGGTAGTAGACCACTCCCAGATTGGAGTAAGCGTCTACGTATTGATCATCCAGTGCCAGGGCCTGTTTGAACGCCACTTCGGCCGGCATGTATAGGCCGGCCTCGGCCCATTGTGTACCCAGTCGAAAATGCGCCTCTTTCGAAGAGGGATCAGTCTCAACCGTCTTCTCCGTCAACAAGAGGTCCGGTTTGACCTCCAGTAATTGCTGGTAGGCAGGTATCTTCCTCAGTTCGCTCCACACCCGGGAATACTCTCCGGCTCGGTAGTCGGCCATCGCCTGCTCGTAGAGCGCGTTGACCTCCTCTGGGCTGAGCGAGGCCGGCGCAGACGCTTCAGCCGGGACCCGTGTCGCAGCGTTGTCCGGCACCGGCGAGGTATTCAAGAGCTCGGGAACAACGAGTGCGACCAGTACCGCCAATACAACCAGGCCCAAACCCAACCGGATCCAGCCTGCAGAGCCGGACTGGACCGGCGCACCGGATGGTTCAGGTATTGTCTCGGCTAACGGTTTCTGTGCCTCATCTGGAGGCAAGGAGCTCGTTTTGTTTTCGTCCAAGAATGTTCTCCCGTGTACTACAAACCAGGCTGGTTAAGCGTACCGGTGCGCTGACCCCGGTTCTGTTTCGTAGAGCGCAACCGAAGTCCATTTCACCGAACTACGGTTGCCGTATTGAGTTA
>CAZHBM010000362.1:698-4278 GCA_964529945.1 uncultured Anaerolineales bacterium
AAAACCCTTCAAGCAGCCACACTGTTCAGCACGACGACCTGCGTTTCTTCGGGCAGGCCGGTTTTCGACACCCGCAGGCTGTCGAGTGGGTTGACGCTGCTTCCGCCCATCTCCCTGACGAAGCGGTCCACCAACGCCGTTTCCTGGCCCGTTCCGGCCCCAGTCGCGTAATGCATAGGGACGACGATCTGAGGTTCAATCTGGCTGACGACTTCCGCCGCTAACGAAACGTTGAGCGAATGCTGCCCATCCCCGATCGGCACCAGCAGCACATTCACGTCCCCCAAAGCCTCAACCTGGTTGCGGGTCAACAAACGCGACAGGCCGCCAAGATGGCACACGGTGAGATTATCCCAGCCGATGGCGAAAACCACGTTGCGAGCCAACTCATCCGTGTCTGCCTGCGGCGTCGAATAAGTGGCAATACCGGTAATGAATACGGACTTGATTTCGTATTCGCCGGGGTCGCAGACGATCATAGAATCGCCGCCAACCGCCTGGACGTGATTGTGCTGGGGATGACCGTGACTGATGGTCACGATGTCGGCCGTCACCGGCGACATTCGCCTCCCCAAGCTGTCGTCGAACGGATCTGTGACGACCGAGACGCTATTGTCGTATAAGTGGAAACAGGCGTGGCCCAACCAGGTAATCTCCATCGGCTTTCCTTTACTGTCCCTATCCCGCCGCCCCAATACATCCTCATCCCGCCAGAAGCGGTATGGGGCTATGGGGCAATCAGCGACTGGGAACCGTCTTTTTTCCTTTCCGCCTTGATGGTCTCCACAACCGCACGGTTGCCCAAAAGGGCCAGAAACGCGAAGCAAAATGTGACCAGGGGGAAGACGAGCAAGTACGAAATCACCACCATCAGGACCAAAACGACGAAAACGACAATGGTCAGGGCCGGCCGCATGATGAGCAGCACGAAGCTGTTGCGATAGGCTTCCTTGAGACTGGGAACCTCTTGAATAATCAGGAACGGAAACACGTACATCTGGAGAAGAAGCCAGAGCACGGAGAGGGCAACAAATACAATTTCGACATAAAAGGCCCAGGAAGCTGTCACGCCGCTGTAGAAATTGATGTTGAGCAACAAGAGACTCCACACCATAAGATTGATCAAACCCCAAATATAAGCCGTCTTGAGGAAACGGCGCCCGCCCTCGAAGAAGGTGCGAAACTTGATAACCCGGCCATCGCCGACGATTGAGGCCGACCAGGCCAAACCGGCAGTAAAAAATGGGATCGGCAGGATCAAGACGGCCGTCAAGCACCAGATGAGGTTGAAGAGGACCAACAGCAGGATATCATCCCAGAGGTCGAGGGCAGTCAATTTGACTATTTTGAATGCATCAGCCATAGCGTTTTCGTTTCCCCGATTAACAGATTTTTCCGCAACTTCATTGTCGAACCATCGATTCGTGCAGGGCAGACTCCCGGCTACACGGAGCGCCGGACTGCAGGCAAACGGCACGAACGCGATGCCCGGCGGGCTTCAAATGCACAGGTAATGCAGTAAGCTATCCACCGGGCAAGGTAGAGGACCAAGAATCGTAGGCACAATCAGCTTGGTTCAGGCAAATATCGCATTGAAGGTGGCCGCGTCGATGGTCTCTTCAGAGATGAGCCGTTCTGCAATTTCAACCAACTTGTCACGATGCGTGGTCAATATCCGGCGGGCCGTTTGATGGGCTTCTTCTACCAGCGCGCGGACCTCCTGATCGATCTGCCGGGCGATCTCTTCGCTGTAGTTGCGCTGCTCGCCGATCTCTCGCCCCAGAAAGACCAATTCATCCTTCTCGCCGAACGTCACCGGGCCGAGCTTGTCGCTCATGCCGTATTGGGTCACCATAGCACGGGCCAATTTTGTCACCCGTTCCAGGTCGTTACTGGCGCCGGTGGTCACATCATTAAAGATCATCTCTTCGGCCGTCCGACCGCCCAGAAAAGCGGCCAGGTCGGCTTTGAACTTGCCGCGGTGTTGCAGGTAGCGGTCTTCATCCGGTAGAGACATGGTGTAACCGCCGGCCATGCCCCGGGCGACAATGGAGACTTTGTGCACCGGGTCGCATTCCGGCAGCATCTTCATCACCAAGGCGTGCCCCGCCTCGTGATAGGCGATGACCTGTTTCTCTTCTTGGGTAATCACCCGGCTTTTGCGTTCCGGACCGGCAATGATCTTCTCAATGGCTTCCTGGAACTCGGACATTCCGATCAGTTTCTTGTTGCGCCGCGCCGTCAAGATGGCCGCCTCATTGACCAGGTTCTCAATGTCCGCGCCCACAAAGCCGGGGGTTTGAGCCGCGATCGCGTCCAGATCAACGTCCGGCCCCACCGGTTTGCCGCGCACGTGCACGTCAAAGATTTTGCGCCGGCCTACGCGGTCAGGCCGGTCGAGCACCACCCGCCGGTCAAAACGCCCCGGCCGCAACAACGCCGGGTCCAAGATGTCCGGCCGGTTCGTCGCCGCCATCACAATCACGTTCGTGTCCGTGTCAAACCCGTCCATCTCCACCAGAATCTGGTTCAGCGTCTGCTCACGCTCGTCGTGACTGCCGCCCAGCCCGGCACCCCGGTGCCGCCCAACCGCATCAACCTCGTCCACAAACACAATACATGGACTGTTGCGCTTCGCCTGTTCAAACAGGTCGCGCACCCGGCTGGCACCCACACCCACAAACATCTCCACAAACTCGCTGCCCGATATGCTGAAGAAGGGCACCCCGGCTTCCCCGGATACCGCCTTGGCCAACAGCGTCTTGCCACAGCCCGGCGGACCTACCATCAACACACCCTTCGGTATCCGCGCCCCCAAAGAAATGAACTTCTCCGGCTCGCGCAAAAACTCCACCACCTCAGCCAACTCGTTCTTGGCCTCTTCAACCCCGGCCACGTCTTCAAACGTCACCGTCGGCTGGTCGCCGGTGAACATCCGCGCCCGGCTCTTGCCAAAGCTCATCGCCTGGTTGTTAGAACCTTGCGCCTGTCTCACCATAAAGAACAGCAGAGCGCCAAAAATAAACAACGGCACGATGGTGATCAACAATCCGGCCCAATCCCCAAAGGAACCGGGCGGCTGTACTTCAATGTCGATGCCGCGCAGCTCCTGCGTGCTGACGCCCAAGTTTTCCATGGTCTTGATAAGCGTGACATCGCCCTCTTTGCGTGAAGTACGCAACGGCGTAGCCGGGTCACGATACTCGACCGTCAGGATGTTGTCATCGATGGTGATCTTCTTGACAATGCCCTGCTTAATGCCGGCCGCCACCTCTGTTATGTCAACATCAGATCCCTGCGGCGGACCCGAAAACACGCTGAACGCCAGCGCGGCAATCGCCACCAATATTAAAAGATAAACCAATCCATTCCTAAGCCAGCCAGAACTCACTAACGGCTACCTCCCATAACTATATACACCTAATTATACCAGGGTTGGACGCACGGTGCCACTATATGTCGTGTCTTGGGTGTGTCCCATCTCCTCGGTAGATGGCCACGTGAGCCGGTGGCCGGTTCTATCTCTTTTTTGTCTTTTTTGTGGGTGGAAGGCCTTCCACCCACAAAAAAGACAAAAAAT
>CAZHBM010000363.1:0-4267 GCA_964529945.1 uncultured Anaerolineales bacterium
GTGTCGTGCAGCAGCAGCATCGGCTGGCCCTCTTGCACGAAAGGCCGGACATCCACGGGGCGCAACTTTGGTTTCATGGACTGATCAGACAGTGCGGCCACTGGCAATGATTCTTTCGGAGAAGGCCGTCTCATCCAGATAGGGATTGATTACCACATTGTGTCCCACCTGGATGCCAGCCGGAATTCGGGTTCGTTTGCCGATGGCGGTCAGCCCCGTATTCAGGTACTGAGGCAGGCGTTGATTGGGCGTGTTGTCCTCACCGAAACCAAAGTGGCAGTCTTCGGCGATGTGTACCTCTTTGTCGACGATGGTCCGGTCCAGAATAGACCCCGGCCCGATCCAACTGTCGTTCATGATGATCGAGTCACGGATGATTGCGCCTTCAGAGACGTAAACGCCGGGCGATATGACCGAGCGCTCAACGGTGCCTTCGATGATACAGCCGTTCGACAACAGGTTACCGGCGACCTGGGCGTGAGGCCCAATTTTGGCCGGTGGTCGTTCCTCGCTGCGGGTATGGATTACCCACTCAGGGTCATACAGATCGAGTGCCGGACTTTCACCCAAGAGGGTCATGTTGGCTTCCCAATAGGCCTGCAGTGTCCCCACGTCGGCCCAAAAACCATCAAAGGGATAGGCGATCACTCGTTGAGAGGAGATCATAGCCGGTAGTACGTGGCGACCAAAGTCGAGTCGCGGTGGATCGCTCTCTTCTGTTAGGATTTTGACCAACGTCTGAAAATCGAAGACGTAGATGCCCATAGAGGCCAGGGTCGAGAGCGAACGACGCGGCTTTTCCTCGAAATGCGTCACCCGTTTGTCGGCGTCCATCGTGACAATCCCAAAGCGGTGAGTCTCGAAGGAGTTGACACGTCGTACCGCAATGGTCGCGTCGGCATTTTGTTCCTGGTGAAACCGCAACATGGGGCCGTAATCCATTTTGTAGATGTGATCGCCGGCCAAAATCAAGACGGTGTCGACGCGTTGCTCCTGCACGAAGTCAAGGTGGTAACGGATTGAATCGGCTGTTCCTCGCTGCCAACCCCCACTGCCGTCGCGACCTACGTAGGGCTGCAACAAACGAACACCGCCCTGCGAACGGTCCAGGTCCCAGGGTTTGCCCACGCCGACGTGTTCGTTGAGGGATCGCGGCATGTACTGGGTTAGCAAAGCGACGTTAAAAATGGAGGAATTCACGCAATTGGACAGGGGAAAATCGATGATCCGGAATTTGCCTCCAAATGGGATAGAAGCTTCCGAACGAACGGCGGTCAGTACACTCAATGCCTCACTGGCCCCGCCAGCCATAATCAACGCCAGAACTCGCATAAAAGTCTCCTTAATCGGTGGCCCTATGGTGTGCCGCCGGTACGGGTGGGCTGCGTACCACTTATTGACCCGAGGAGAGGCTGTAAGCCAGCCTTAGGCGGCTCCAGTATAGCACAATTTGAAATGGTCTAACAATCCCTCAATGGCTGATGGGGGTAGGTGGCGCAAAACTTCGACGTTCGAGTTGGACATTTCTGCGACACGCTTGTTGCTGATCTGTGGTGTTGAACTGCAACAGACTGTAGACGGCGAGCATAATCCGGCAAGGTGATTGTAAGTTGCTATCGCAGGCAAAATCGCTATATATTAATGGTGGTTCTGTTTTTTGTCGTACCGTTTCATCTATCTCGCACATCAGGAGTCTGTCATGCCCGAAGATATTCTCGGTCAATTAGTTGCCCTCAGCAACAATCTCGGCAAACCGGAGTTGGATTACATCATTCTGGGTGAAGGTAATACGTCGGCTCAGGCTGATGAAGATACGTTCTGGGTCAAGGCCAGCGGTTATCAGATGCGCACCATCGGCCGAGACGGGTTCGTGCGTGCCTCTCGGAAAAAGGTGCTCGAAATTCTCGAGCAATCCAGCCTGAGCGACGACGAGGTGAAGCAGCGCTTGCAGCAGGCCAAAGTGGACCAGTCGACCAGCCACCCGTCGGTGGAGACCGTATTACACGCCATCTGCCTCGAACTGGAAGGCGTTAACTTTGTTGGACATACGCACCCCACCGCAATCAATTCCGTCACCTGTTCGGCTGCCTTTGAGACGGCGGTTAGTGGCAATCTGTTTCCTGACCAGATAGTGGTCTGTGGGCCGGCGCCGGTGGTCGTGCCTTACGTTGACCCTGGTATCCCTCTGGCACGCAAGGTGCAGACTCTGATAAATCTGTACCTGGACGAGTATGGCGAGAGCCCCAAGGTCATCTTAATGCAAAACCATGGGCTGATTGCCTTGGGGCGTACCCCACAGCAGGTCGAAAACATCACCGCTATGGCCGTCAAATCCGCCCGTGTACTGTTGGGAACCTATGCCCTGGGCGGTCCTAACTTTATGAGTGCCCAAGCCGTCAGCCGGATACACACGCGTCCCGATGAGTTGTTGCGCCGTCGCATTATTGGTGAGTGACCCAGTCTTCGCGACAAAATAATAACCCTAGAATCAGGTAGTATTTTTTGTGGCTGGAAGGCCTTCCAGCCACAAAAAACAAAAAGATATAAAACCGGCCACCGGCTCTTGTGGTTTGTGCCAAGAAGATGGGAGACACTCCCTCGCGCGACGATGAGTCGCCGCCGACCGTGTTTTGGGGTACAATGAGTCTTGCTTCGATAATATTCCCCGGCGAGCGCCAGGCGGTGTTTTGGTGCGAATGTCAGGACGGTTGTCCTGATAGCGGCAGCCTTGGCCACGATGGGCCAAAGCCGGCATTTCCCCAGGTCCGCTTGGTGAATCGCCTGTGGTCCAGTGCAAAAATGGAGGTGCCAGGATTAACGATAAAGTAGCCAAACTTGAACAACAACTCAACGATTTTGACCTCTCCGCGAGAAGAAAAGCGCTTTACGAACTGAAGCAGTTGACAAATACAGGCTTGGTCACCTGGCCGGCAGAACGTGACGTCGTCAACATGCACTGCCACACGTTCTACTCATTCAACGCCTTCGGCTATTCTCCCTCTGCATTGGCCTGGCTGGCCAAACGACAGGGATTCCGATTGGTCGGCATCGTCGATTTTGACGTCCTGGATGCTGTCGATGAATTTCTTCAGGCGTGCGAGTTTCTGGAGGTGCGCGGCACGGCCGGAATCGAGACCCGCGTTTTTGTCCCCGAGTTCGTCGATATGGAGATCAATTCTCCCGGTGAGCCGGGGATTATGTATCACATGGGGGTTGGTTTCGTTTCCAGCCAGGTGCCGCCTGAAGTAGCTACTGTGCTGGATAGCCTGCGTCAACGGGCCGGCCAACGCAACCTGAGCGTGATGGAGCGGGTGAACGCCTATCTGGATCCGGTGACCATAGATTACGAAACGGATGTCCTACCCTTAACGCCAGGCGGCAACCCGACCGAACGGCACATGGTGGCGGCTTACGTTCGAGCCGCCGAGCGCCTGTCGCCCGATCCGGTTCGCTTCTGGGCCGACAGGCTCGAGATAACGGTGGACCAGATGGCCGACCTGATGCAGAAGCCGGCCGCATTCCAGAATTCGATTCGCTCCAAATTGATGAAGCGTGGCGGTGTAGGCTACGTTCCGCCGTCGCCGCAGAACTTCCCAACGGTAGGTGAGTTTCACCGGCTGATTCAGGCCTGTGGGGCTTTGCCGTGTGCTGCCTGGTTGGACGGAACGCCCGAAGGCGAACAGCAGATTGAACGCTTGTTGAACCTGCTCATCGATCAGGGGGTGTTTGCCTTGAACATCGTGCCTGATCGAAACTGGAATATCGTTGACCCGGCGATACGTGAACAAAAGGTGAAAAACCTGTACGATGTCGTCCGGCTGGCCAACGAGTTGGCCTTGCCCTTAAATGTGGGTACTGAGATGAATGCCTTTGGGCAGAAGTTGGTCGATGATTTCGACGCTCCGGAATTGGCTCCGGTCCGGCAGGCGTTTTTGGATGGTGCCTACTGCATTTACGGGCATACTGTGTTGCAGCAGGCTTTGGGACACGGTTATCAAAGCGAGTGGGCGCAGAATTATTTGCCCCGCCGTCGCGATAAGAAAGACTTTTATACCCGGGTTGGCTATCGCGTGCCACCCGGCAAAGACAGCCAACGACAAATCGCTACATTACAGATCCACGATCCGAAAGCTCTACTGGATGAGCTTGAACGGCTCTGGGGTTAACAGGAAAGGAATGGGAATTATGGCGGACAAATTAGCTAAGTACCGGCGGGCGGATGCCCCGCTGCCCGAAAAGAATCAGGTGTGGCCGTTGTATCGAGCCG
>CAZHBM010000364.1:0-4247 GCA_964529945.1 uncultured Anaerolineales bacterium
AGCGACAGTGGTAGTGTCGGTCACTGCACCTGCATTATCGGCATTATAGGTGGCGTACAGATAATCGACCAAAAGCTGACTGCTGGCCGCATACACATTGGCCGTTTGGGCATTGATTGTTCTCCCGCCGACAGCGTCGTCCGGCTCTTTATCCAACCGGCTGGATAGCGCGTCCAGCCAATCAGTGGCCGGGGCGCAATCGTCGTCCGTGAAGGCCAAAAAGGTCCCTCTCGCCCGCTCAGCGCCGGCATTGCGCGCTGCACCCGGCCCTTGATTGGCCTGCCGTATGAGTGAGACGTCGATACCGTCCGCGACAGCGTCGATTTCACCGGCGGGGGACACCGGGCTGCCATCGTCCACGACGATCACCTCGTAACGATGTTTGGGGTACGTCAGTCGGGAAAGCGCCTGCAAGCAGGTAGCCAATTGTTGCGTGCGGTTGTAGGTAGGGATTATGACTGAGAAGGTTGGGGGCAAGGACATCGTTTATTGACGCCCTCCTGCTGGATCTGACTGAAAATCCCAGATACAGCCGACCGCTTCCCCGGCAGCCCAAAAACTTACCCCCAACAGGACCAGGGGGCAGGCTTTGAGAAAGTGAAGCAGATAAACACGTGTCCTCAGGTTGTTCAGCGCCACATTAGAGAAGATCTTGAGCGCCGCTATGGGGAAAAGAAGCGCGTAAGCCCAGCGCTGCCAGCGAGAGAATCCCCGATCTGCAGCTCTTACGCGGCCAAACGTCCGCCCGTGAAAAAACTCGTGCCGCAGGAGAGACCTCAGGTTATCCGGGTTGTTGTGATAAATTACGATGTCTGGATCGAACTTGAGCGGTTGCTTGGCGCGGGCGAGTCGCCAGTGTAACAGCGTGTCAGAACAATAGGTGCCTTCGACAAATCGTCCAAAGCGTTCAAAGACGGTTCTTTTGTAGGTCATACTGGCAGCCGGTATATCGTCCATGTGACGACCCGGAGCGGTCGGCATCCAATGACTGAACTCACAGAAGTAGTAAACCCAACCGATCCAACTCTCCGGATTGCCACAGCCAATGGCTCCCCCAATAGCCAAATCCCCGGATTGATGGGCTTGCCACACGCTGTCCAACCAGTTCGGCGGTGCGTAACAGTCAGCATCGATACAGGCTAACAGGTTGGCGCTGGCGGCGGCAATCGCCAGGTTGCGCGCGCCACCGGGATAAAGCCGTTCGGGCGACGACATAAGCTTCACTTCTGGAAAATTCTCTTCAATCCACTGACCGGTCCCATCATTGGAGCTATCGGTGACGATGATTTCGAACGTCTTGTCAGTCTGCTGTTTGAACAGAGACTGAAGGCAGCGGCCGATCGTCGCCCGACTGTTGAATGACGGTATGATTATGGACAGAGAAGGCACCCCGACGCTCACGAGCTGATATTTCCCTCGGCTTCGTCAAATGGGCGCACGAGGTCCGGCTTTTCGGACTGCGCGAACAGGTGAGCCACACGCGGGCCATAGTAGACTTCGGCCATCGTTTCATTCTCACAACTTCCGCCCACGTAGGCATAACTGCAATCGCGACAAATCTGGATTTGTTGCCAGTCCCGTCGGAACTGATGGCGCAGGCGCCGGTAGGACTCGCCAGTCCATACGTCCCGGAAACTGGATTGGTTTAGATCTCCCAGGGGAATTGTCTCATCGTGGTCAAAGGTGCAACTGATCACTTTGCCGTCCTGATGGATCGTTGCAATAATCCATAGATTTTTACAGGGTGGTATCCTCTTGATCCTTTCGAGTCCCTCTCCCGCATACTCAAAACGGAGGTAACGCCCATTCTTGGGCAGAAATTTGTTCCGAAATTCCTTTTCCGCCTCAACGTCTCGCGTGCCGGCGGCTTCGTAGTGGGGATTGAGTGTCTTGAAGCTGACCACATCCACTCCAAGAGATTTGCCCAGTTCGATTAACTGAGGGATCTGGGATTCGTTACGGCTGCTGACGACGGTACGCATATTGATCAAGGGCGTCGTCGATGCCAAGGCCGCCTTTTCCGCCACCAGGTTGCGTATACCCTGCAACACGGTGTCCAACCTGCCACCTTGCCGATAATGCTCATAGCTTTCCTGGTCCACCCCATCCACGGCTACGATAATGGAATCGATGCCTGTCTCCACCAGCCGGCGTGCATTTTCCTGGCGCGCGAACGCGTGCCCATTAGAGCTGGACACAACCGAGATTCCCTTATTTTCGGCGTACGCTATCATGTCATAGATATTGGGATTAACGAAGGGCTCTCCCCAATCCCACATTATGATCAAGAATAGATAGTCGCCGATTTCGTCAAGCAGGCGTTTGTATTGCTCGATGTCCATATTTCCAGGCGGGCCTTGTCGGTCCAGTCCGGTAGTGACGGGACAAAGCGTACAGCGCAAATTGCATAATGAACTAGGTTCGATTTGCAGGTGGGTTGGCCATCCCCATGGCCGGTCCGGTTTGACGTATACCGACGCTTCCACCAGCAACCAGTTGAGTAATTTGCGCAGAGGCACATTCTCGAACTCAAACGGGATGGCATCACTCTCAATGACCAAGCGGCGGGTTACCACGGCGCGCGCCGCCTTGACTAGCTTGCTAAGCAGCGATTTCATCTAGGCATTGTCCCTTCACTGTTAACTTCATTGGCCAGGTAGCATCGTGTCACCGGCCCAGAAATCTCAGCCGGCGAAAGAAACGGTCGACGCGATAATTGTGTTTGGTGTGACAGCAAAACCCACACTCAGATTCGTGACCGTGAGTTTGAGCCAGTCCTTCTAGCGTCATCAAACGCCGGCGAAACGACTGAAAAGCTTCCCCATTCCAGATTTGTTTGAAGCTGGCATTTTCCATATTCCCAAGCGGCGTTTTGCATTGGTCGCAGGCGAAAACGTTGCCGTCTGGCTTAACACAGGCGTGCAGCCAACCGATGTAACACGGTACCCTTTGCCACACGTTATCGCCCAGGCGATAACGTAAACGTACCTCATCCACGTTATGTCGGATGCCGTGTCGCTCCAATTCGGGCCGCATAAGCTGCAATTTCTCGATCGTTGCCCGTTCCATTTCCGGCGACAGGACCAGCGATGGCAGATCCAGGCCGTGGGTCAGCAACGGCGAGAGGGACAGGCGGTCGGCGTGTGCCTTCGCGGCCAGGTTCAACAATTGGTCGAGCTCATTGACGTTGCTGCCACAAATTGGGTAATGCAGGCCGACTATTGGAAGCGCACTCTTTCGCGTCTGCTTCATTGCTTCTAATGTCGCCAAGCCTGCCAGGACGGTCCCAAAGGCTTCCGGCCCGACTGTCGGATAGTTGGTTGCGTAACCTTGGGGTGAAGCCGCCCACAGGCTCGTTCGTATGAAGTCCAGCCGAGCTTCAATGAGGGCCTTGGCCAACGAACGGTCGGTCAACAAGCCATTCGTCAGCAGCAGGACGCGAAAGCCGGCCTTCTTGGCCATTAGAACGAATTCAACCAGATTAGCGTGTAGGGTTGGCTCTCCTTCCCCGGTTAGTATGAGCGTTCCTGTACCCACCTCGCGCAAGTCGGCGCATAACTTTTCAAATAATGAGATGGGCATGTCAACAGTGCGTCTATTCACATTGGCGGTCGAGTGCCGGAAAACGTCGGCGTGGTATTGACAGCCAGGACACTTCAGATTACAGCGACCGGTGACGTGGACCGCCACCCAGACGGGACCACCATAAGCGACACCGCCCAATAGCAACCCAGCGAGCAGTCTGGTCAATCGGAGTGGCATAGCCTCGGCTACCGCCCTGTAACTGATAGACACCACCCGGTCCGATTGGCCTACTGTTGTCGCGCAGCCGGCAGCGATTGGCGCCGGCGAAAAGGTGCTACCCAGCGAAACACCCGATGTACGCGGTAGTTGTGTCTAACGTGACAGCAATATTCGCACAGGCAGTCCGCATCGTCCTCTCCGCCGCTGCCGTCCATCATGTGGCTGCGGTAGCGTTGGAAGTCAGGTCCATTCCATATCGCGGTTAGACTCTCTTGATTAAGGTTGCCCAACGGAAGTTCACATTGGTTGCAGGCGCGGACGCTTCCATCTGCACGAATGCAGGCGTGAAGCCAGCCGATATAGCAGGGCATTTCGTTCCAACCCTTTTCGCCCAGACGATAGCGCAGCAAGGCTTCATCAATACTATGTTTAATGGGTGTGTTCTTGAGGTCTGATGCTATTTGACCTAGTTTGTGTCGCACTAGAACTTCTTCCTGGTCGAG
>CAZHBM010000365.1:0-4231 GCA_964529945.1 uncultured Anaerolineales bacterium
GTTTCGGCCGGCAATTGAAAGAGATTCTTCAGCATAAAGGCAAGGTCGCGGGCGTAACTGGTATCGACGTAACCCACCAGTGGCACGTGGGTCTCGATAGATACCTGCAGAATTTGGATGACTGCATCGACGTACACCTGGCGCAGGCGCGGGGTCAAATTGGCGGCGAAGGATACCAGCAACGAACCGTCGAAGAAACAAACCGGGCGCGGTCGGGCCTCGGCGTTAGCTTGCATATACTCGGCCAACCGGTCGCACTCGCGCTGGAAGCGACGCAGGTTGACCTGATTCTCGGCGAAGAAGCCGGCAATACCCTCGTCGGCCACCCCCTCTTCCTCCTCCGTGAGGCCGTACAATTCCACCGGCGGCAACACCTCGAAGGAAAGGTCCTTGGCGTAGGGGCGGGCCGGACTGTGCGGGTTTTCGAACCAGCCGATCTGAACGGCGGCGACAGCGATGGAGAAATCGCGTGAGGGCGGGATCTGCGAACCATCGACGGCGAAGGTGGTTTGGTCCAGCAGCGCCTGGCGTGCCCAGGCGCGCGCCTCGTCGTGGGTATCCCAGTGCCGGCCGAAGCTGATGACCACGTCGCGATAGCGCGCGTGTTCCACGCTGGGCCGGGCACCGGGCCAGGCCACCTGCGCCAGTCGCTCGGCCACCTGCTCGAGAGTCAGGCCGGACAATTGTTGCAGCGCCGCCTGGTATCTTTTTAGACGGTCTTTCTGTTGTTCCTGGTAGCCCAAAAAACGGTCGCGCTTGGCTTCCAGGGCGGCGATGACGCGATTGCGAACTAACATGGTCCTATCCCAACTCCACCCGACTCTCGCCGTCTTCTTTATAGACGCGCACGATGCGGTTGGTGGCCTGCTCGAAGGTATCGTCGTGACTGATGACGAACAACTGCGAAAATCCGCTGTCCTTGATAGCCATGATCTGTTCGGCCAGATTCTCGCGGCGGATGTCGTCCAGGTTGGAGGTCGGTTCATCGAAAAAGGCGACGTCGATGGCCGACAGCTCGCGCAACAGAGCCAGCCGGATGGCCAGGGCGGCGGCCATCTGTTCGCCGCCCGACAACTGCTCAAAGGCCCGGCTGCGGCCGTCCTTCTCCATCACGATGCTGTAATCCTCGGCCCAGGTCAGGCGGGCGGTGTGGTCGGCCATAATGGCGCCGAACAGGCGGGTGGCCTGCAGCGACACCTGCTGCACCAGCCGGCGCACCACGTGCGGGCCGGCGTCGCGGATCACCTTCCGGAAATACTGAACCTGGTCGGACAATTTCTGAAAACGGGCCAGCCGTTCCTGCTGAGCCTGCAGTTGGCCGGTCACCTGCTGCAATTGGTCGATGTCGGTTACCATGGCTTCCAATTGGCGCCCCAGGGCGGCCTTTTGGCCGCTGAGGCCGGCCTGCTCCTGGCCGGCGCGCGTTTCGTCTTGCCGGACTTGCTCCAAGTCCTGGGGATCGAACCCGGCGCTGACAGTTTCGAGTTGGGCTTCGACTTCGGCCAATTGGCGCTGTAGCTCTGCCTGTTGGGTCACCAGTTTTTCCACCTCGGCTTGGCGTTCGGGCAATTCGGCCGCCAGGCGGCTGCTTTCCAGGTGGCGCTTGTGATCGGCGGCGTGCTGGCTGAGCGCCTGCCGCCGGCCGGCAATCCGGTCGTCCAGGTCGGCGAAGGGGGCCAATTGGTCCTCGATCTCGGCCAATCGCTCGTTCAAGGCGGCGACCGCCTGTTGCTCGGCCTGCAATTGCTCCTGCAGCTCGGCCGACCGTTCGGCCTGGGCGGCCAGCAGGTCTGCCCGCCGGCGCGGATTGTCCAACTTTTCCAGTTCCGACTCAACCTGGGCCAGGTGTTGCCGGGTGCCGGCCTCGTCCTCCAATTGGACGGTCAGATCGGCCAGCTTTTCCCGAGCGGCTTCCAGTCGTTGTTGCAGAGTCTCGCGGTCGGCCAAGCGTGGTAGACGGCGTAACCGCTGTCCGATGGATTGGATTTTCTGCAGAAAATCCTTCTCCCGGTCTTCTAGTTGTGCCTGTTGGCCGGCCAGTTGCTCGACCTGATCGGCCAGGGTTTGTTGGCGCGCCTGGTTTTGAGCCAGCAGGTCCCGGCGGTGATCGGCTGTCAGCGGCTGTTCGCAGACTGGGCAGGTGGCCGTTTCGGCATGCTGCAGGCTGGTGTCCTGTTGCTGCAGGCGGGCCAGTTCGGCCTGGGCGGTGGCCTGTCGGGAGGTGAATTCCAGCCGCCGGGCGCGCAGCGCGTCCGTTTCCTTCTGGGCGGTCGCCAATTCCTTCTCCAACTGTTGGGCCTCATCCAGGCCTTTCTCCATCTGGACCAGCTCTCCCAGCAGCCGGTCGCGCTGCTGTTGTAGATCGGTCACCTGGGCGGTCATCTGTAACAGCGTCTGCAATTGCTGTTGCAGTTGGCTGCGGTCGGTTTCCAACTCTTCTTGGTGATCGACCTGGGGCAAAAGCACCTGCAGTGCTCCGGCGGCGTCTTGGGCTGAACGAGACTCGGCGGTTAGCTGCTCGACGCGGGTTTGGGAGCGGGTGAGAGACTTCTCCTGCTGGCTGCGGTCGGCCAATAAGCGGTCGCGCTGCAACCGTTGCTCCTCCAACTGGGTAATGGCTTCTTCGGCGGCCAGGTAGGCGCGGTAACCGGCCTCGCTTGACTCCTGCTCGGCCTGCGCCTGCCGGGAGGCGTCGACGGCCCGATGGGCGGCCACTAATCTTTCACTCACATTCTCGTGCCGGGTGCGGCGGTCCGTGACCTGTTGGGTCAGATCGGCCACTTGGCGTTCGACTGCCTCCAGGGCCTGCCGACGCTGGCCCAACTGGTCGAGTTCACTCTGCAGCGTTACGAGACGTTTCTCCAGGGTGAACAATTGCCCTTCCAGGCCGGTCTTTTGTAACTCCAGGCCGGGCAGCCTGTCGGCCTGGGCCTGGAAGCCGGCAATGACGGTCCGGGTGTCGCCGATCTGATCACGGACGTAGTTGACGGTTGCCAGCAACTCCTTGTTGGCTTGCACGTATTCATCGACCTGCAGCAGGCGGTCGAAGACCGGCTTTCGTTGGCCGGGCGTCTGCAGAAAGGCGGCGGTCAGCAATCCCTGGGGAACGCCGATAGCATCGCGGAAAAGGAGCGATAGGTCGGCATTGGCCTCGACCAACAGGTGTTCGCGCAGCCAATCGAGCACATCGGCCTTGCCGTTGGCCAGCTTGGCGTCCAGTTGCGGATCGTAGACGTAGTAATCGGTGCTGCTGCCGCAGCGGCGCACCACCTGGTACTCGCGTTCATCCTGGCTATCGATGAAGCTGACGGTGATGGTGGCGGTCTTCTCGCCCTCGCGTACGAAGGCCGATTGGGTGTTGGGCAGGAAATCGAACAGGGTGAAGCCGATGGCTTCCAGGAGCGTGGTCTTGCCGGCGCCGTTTTCGCCACAGATGGCATTGGTGCCCTCGGCAAAACTGATGACCTGGTCGGAGTAGCTCTTGGTGTTTTGCAGTTGGATTTGGGTGATAAACATGGGTCACCTTCCGGAAAAGCCCGTCGCCGATTTTCAGCCGGTTGCGTCCGCGGCCGGTGAGGGTGGGTCGGCTTCCGCTTCAACGGCTGCGGTCCGCTCCAGCAGGTGATCGGCAATCTGTTCGGGCGGAGTGCCATCGAGGGCCAGCCGTTTCAGGTCCAGCACCACTTGCGTCCAGTCGGCAGCCAGCGGCTGGTAGCGGCTGTCGCGTTCCAGCAGCTCCTGAATTACCTGGCGCTCTAACTGGCTGCGCGGCTGTGATTCGTCGCTGTTGATCTCAAAGTCGGTGGGCAGGCTGCGGTTGAACACGCGGGTGAGCAGAGTCGTCCCGGCTGCCTGGGTGGCCAGTTCCTGGATGTGGCCGATGTCCAGGTTGACCGGGTTGAAGCGCAGCGTGCCGGTCAGGGTAACCTCCAATACCGGCGCCTCAGCCGGTCGCATTCTAACGAGGCTTTCCTTGACCTCCCGGGTCACCTGCCGGTAGAGATCGTCGGGGTGGTAACAGGTGTCGGTCTTGACGCTGACGCGCACGAAGGGGCGCCGGCGACGGTTGGGAATCAGTCTGGCCTGATGGGCGGGTTGGTCGTCGGTATCCACCTCGACCAGGTAATAGCCGCGCGTGTCCCACTCCACCTCCTGGGCGCTGCAAGTTTCCAATGAGCCGGGGTTGTAGACCCAATCCTCTTTGTTGCGCACGGCCAGCAGTAATGTGCCG
>CAZHBM010000366.1:0-4204 GCA_964529945.1 uncultured Anaerolineales bacterium
GGCGTCGAAGGTGTAGCCCGGCAGGTGCCGGTTGACTACGTCGGCAATGATCTCTAGCAGGTTCTCCTGCGGCAACAACTCTATCAAGGCCGCCAATTCGTGTTCGTCGAGCAACAGGTCTTCCTGGCCCTGGCTCTCCACCGTCAGCGGCAGTTCGGCCTGCCACGGCCGGCGGTGATGCTCGCGGCAGACCAGCAACAGGCCGCCGGGCTCACGGCGCAGCGAAAAGACCGTGGCGTCGCAGATGGGACAGGCCAGATAGCCATCCTCACCGGCGGCCTCGTCGGCCGCCTCGAGCGGGACTTGCAGCCGGAACCATTGCCCCAGACCGATGGCCAGCTCTACCGGTGATACTTCCACCGGCTGGTAACCGATCAACGGAGACTGTTTGACCGTCAGCAGGGCCGAGATCAGGTGCAGCACCATTTCCCGCTCGGCGCCGCTCAGCCGTGCCAGTTCGGGCACCTCGTGCAGGCTGCGGGTCTGGACGTAGGTCGATCCGTTGGGTCGAAAGTCGTTCAAAACGCTGATCAATTGTCCCAGGCGGTCCAGAATCCAGTTGCGAATCTGGCTGGCCTTGAGGGTGCCGGCCAGGCTCAAGGCCCCGCGGTTGGCACGGATGGTCAGCGTGGTCTCCTTGTTGTCGTCGATGATCTCTTTGTAGCGCGCGTTGCGCACTTCCGGATAACGTTTCTCCAGCTCCTGATAGCCTTTGGCGTACGGATTGTCGTCGGAGACCGTCATCCAGCGAAAGCGCCCCGGCCCGGGGTCAGGGTCGTGAAGCTGGCCGGCTTGAAACGAATCGCGCAGCAGGAACGGCAAGGCATTCTTCAACTGCTTGGAGATGACCAGCGGCGAAAGCTTGATCTTGGCCGCCCGTTCGATGGCCATGCGAACGGTCTTGAGCACCTGCACGTTGCGGGCGTGAATGATGGTATAGCCTTCGGCCGAGTTGACCCAAAAAAGGCCGTACAGCGTTTGGTAGGAGGAAATGGCCTGCTGGTTGGCGTCGATGAAGTCCAGTCGCGACTGGTAGCGATAGCTGCCCTCTATCATCTCCGGTTTCTCGGGCAGCGCCACCAGGTCATCCAATTCCACCTGCCGCAACCGCGCCAGTTCCTCGTCGCCCGACTGGTTCAGGCGCGTCAACTGCTCGTCCAGCCGCTGGCGGAACCCCTGGAAGACCTGCTTGCCTAACTTGGACTTGTCGAAAAGATGAATGTAAAAGGTCGGGTTGGAGCCGTAGCGGTATTCCTTGAGCATAAGCTCGACCAGGTCATCGCTGATTTCCGGGCTGGCGGCGATCAGCCGGGTCAATTGATCGCGATTCATGCGTTGCACCGCCTGCCTGGCCTGTCGCGGCCGGCTCTCCAGCACGTCCTCAATGCGCTGCACCAGCCACTCTTCCGCATCGTCGTCTGCCCGCGCGTACATCATCTGGCGCAAGGCAAACAGGGGTATCTGCTGCAGGGTTTGCAGTCGCGTTTCGTAAGCTGTCACAGACAAGTCTCCTTCTGGCAGTGACATCGATCGTATCCCATTTTCCTGGTAGATGGCCATCTTGAGCCGGCGGGCGGTTTCTATCTCTCGCGGACTTGCCCGGCAGTCAAGAAGCCCTGGCTCGGCATAATTTCTCCAACGAAACTTTGGGACGCACCCGCAATAATCGATCGTAATAACGGCTGAGGAGCGATTAGGCCGCGCCGGCGGCGCTAACGCCCTTCCTCGGGCTCGCCCCGGCGACGTAAGCGGATGCCCTCCAGGCGACCGCCGGCTTCGACACGCTCCACCCGCTGTTGCGTCTTGACCACTGCCCCGGGATGGTCGTCGACCCGCGCACCCAGCACCTCGCCGCCCGGCTCGATGATCTCGACGGCCTGCTGTACGTCTACCCGGGGATTGTGAACGGCAACCAGGTCGGCGCCGCGCATCCAGGCGCGTACCGCCTGGGCCTGTTGGCTAATGTTCAGCAGCAGGCTTTCACGGTTGTCGCCGGCCATGGTATCGCCGGCCCTGGGAGCGAAGATCACCCCGTCGCCGGCGCGCATATACAGCACCGGCACGCCCCAATCGGCGTTGTCCTGGCCGCCCTCGTTCATCATCGCCAGCCGGCCCAGGGCCACCGCCTCGTCCAGGCTCAGACCGCTGGCCAACGCCTGGTAGAAACGGCGGCTGAAGGCGATGGCGGTATGGTCGTAGACCGAGTATTGCATGGCAACCGCCGCCGGGATGCCCACCCGCATCAGCGCCGGCGCAATGCCGCTCCAGGGATTGACGCCGTCCCGCCGGCCGGTTTCGCAGCTACCCAACACCACCACCCGCACACCGGCGCCGCGCAGGGTCAGTGCCAGATTGTGGACCGGGAACGGCAGCCGTTCGCCGACAGCGTCCTCCAGGAACAGGACACCATCACCGTAATTTTCATTTTCCTCGCGCCAAAAAAAGGCGCCGTGGCCGGCAAAGTGAAACAGATGCGCGCCCTGGCAAACCGTTTCCAGCAGCGGCACGGTCAGGTGATCGACGTACTGCACCTGGACGCCTGCCAAATCCGCCAGGGCAGCCTGGATAAAATCGCGTTCGGCGGCCAGGTTCAGTTGCGGCAACCCGGCCGGAGACGCCATACCCACCGCTACCTTCAATGGAGAGACCACCTTGACCTGCCCCGGCGGCATAGGCATCGCCTCGTGACGGACGATGGAGATGCGCGGGTTGAGCGCCAGGAAGCCAAACAGGTCATCCTGATCCTCAAAGGGGCTCAAATAGACGTATTCCCAGGGGATATTGGCCAACCGCAAGTCGTCCAACACCAGCCGCAGGCGCAGCCCGCCTTCCTGGCCGGCCATCTCCAGGCTGGTGAGCAACATCTGGCGCACCGTCGGCGGCAGCAGCATTCCCGCCAGGGCGCGCCCCAAGGCGACCAACTCGGGCAAGGGCAGGGACTTGCGCTCCAGCCGGCGCAACCAGGCCGGCAATTGCGGCGCATAGACCACCTCTTCCGGCTGGCGGGTACGGTCGGCCGGCGAATCCGTCACCTCAACCTTGAACTGGCCGTCTTGCCAGTCACGCGCGCGGATCACAAAATCCGTGTAGTCCATTCCCTGTTTCCCTCGTCTATCCTGCCAACAGCCATCGTCAGAAACGCTCGTCTGCCCGGCGTTTTTTCGCCGCCCTGCCTGGACGGTGGTTGGCGCCGGCCGATACAGCAAAATCGCCCATCCGCAACCAGACAGGCGACACCGCATCGTTTATTAAAGCCGACCAGCGTGACACTTCCCTTCAACTTTCCATAATATGATACCATAAATCGCGCCATAATGCAAGTGTTTTTTGCCCCCTGCCACCGCGAAGAACAGCCCACGCCGATCGTGCTCCTGTCCGCCTACGACCGGCCACAACTCCTGGAGCGCGCCGCCACCGCCGGGGCGGGCGCTTACCTGATCAAGCCGCCCTACGAGCGCTGCCTGCAGCGGGTCATCACCGTCTGCCTGGCCCGTTTTGCCGGCCTGCAGGCCCTGAGCAACCAGAACCGGGAACAGAGTGTCCGGGTACGGGAGGAAACACCTGGGGAGTCACATGGGGCGATGGACAAGGACGGTGAAACGACGGTGGTGCACGATTGCACCGGTGTCAAAACTCTTTTACGCTTGAACCTCTTAACATATATCGATTTTTGATATCGAATATTTCAGACTCGGATACAACTTCGAACCCGAATTTCTCATAGAAGCGTACATTTTTGTCCAAATCTGTTTCCAGGTATGCGCTCGCCCGACAAGCATCCACTTCCTTGCAGAAGCGCTCCATAAGCATGGTACCAATACCAAATCCTTGATGAGATGGCAGCACACCGATCGGCCCCAGATGCCAATGCACAGTCAACGGCTCGTGACGTGCCCACTCGGCACGCCATACGGACTTTCGCCAGCCAATATCGTTTTCGTCTCGTGTCTCTCTCGGGGTATCTATGGCTCCGGTCCCCTCGCACGACTTCATCCTCATGACCCCGACAATGTTTTGTCGTTCTTTCGCGAGAAAGACTATTCCGGGCAATTTGATCAAGACGTCACAAAACATTTGCTCTATTTCTATACGTTCTTTCTCACCTTCACCCTGAAGAACGGCTACGTGGAGGGGATTGTTGAGCATGGCAACACTGAGCACTCTTGCCGATTCTTGAATATCACTTTTTTCCATGAATGAGATC
>CAZHBM010000367.1:0-4199 GCA_964529945.1 uncultured Anaerolineales bacterium
CTTTCCGATCTATTGGCAGGACCAAACGGCCCAACAGGCACGATAGTGACACTGTCAGTTACCGCATTGTGGGCGATATTGGGAGCATTGCGCGGGGTTTCGCAACCGCGACGACGCGGTGTACTGTGGGCTATGGCTCACTGGTTGTTGCGCACTGCTATCTGGGCCACAGTGCTGGTGATCTTGGCCGCATCCGCCCATTGGTTATGGATGGACGTGCGCGCCAATATGGGAATGCCGGAACCCTTACCATCAGCGGCGCTGGTAGTGTTCTCGGCAGTGCTTCTTGCCCCGTTCCTGGCGCTATTTGGGGAACTAAGGACGGAAGCGAGAACCAGGACTGATCGCACACCCTCCCTATGGCGCTGGATATTCCGTCCTTTGGCAACGCTTGCGCTAGGACTGAGTCTTGCCCTGGCGGTGACGTTTGGCGGACCTGGCCTGGTATCGTCTCTGGGAGAGATCGATACGCCAGGTAATTTCGCCGCTGTACAGATATGGTTTGCTGATCAATGGTCCACCTTGGAACAGGCTATTCAAGGCCAGGTCGATACCCTTTTCTACAACTATAGTGACCACCGCGCTCCTATCGAAGTAACGCCGGCAGCCTCGCCACAGCCGACAACGGCACCCTGACCTTTGAGACTTCTCAAATGGGAAAAACAGCGATGATTAGAAAACGAACCTTTAATTGGACCAACGACAAAGGTGCCAACCTGATCGAAATGGCATTAGTAACGATTCTTCTACTGCTGCTGTTAGCAGGCGTGGCAGACTTCGGGCGTGCCTTTTATCACTACATCATTATAAGCAATGCCGCCCGGGAAGGCGCTCGGTACGCTTCCCATTTCCCCAACGATGCCGGCGGCATTCGCGTGGCCACTAAGCAGGAGGCCACGGACAGCGGCGTCACCTTGCTGGACACCGATATTCTTATCGACCCCGACCCAGATGGGGCTGGACCTGCCGGCCCAGGAAGCCCGGTAAGGGTATCAATTGTATATGATTTTCCCACCATTCTCGGTGGTATTATCGGCGCCGATGAGCTTACCCTTAGTAACTCGGTTGAGATGGTCGTTTTTGGCGGGGACTGATTTAGAGGCTAAGACAGACAGCCTTCTGGTGCTTTAGGCGTGACATGTCACAAACAACTGGTGGCTTACGCCTGTCAGATTGCAGTTGGCAAACGTACTTGAGTGTATTGAGTGATTGGATTGTTCGATACCTCGGCGGGGTCGAGCAGAGGAGAAGGAAGAAAATGAAAGCTCGAACTGTGTTCAGGCAGGACGGGCAAACACTCATCCTGGTAGCATTGGCTATGGTGGCTCTCATGGCCATGCTTGCCCTGGCGGTCGATGTCGGCCATCTGTATGCCGAGCGTCGACGCCTGCAAAATGCAGCCGATGCCGGCGCGTTGGCCGGCGCCCGTGAGTTGTGCTTCGGCGACCCAGGCATGGCGATAACAACCGCCCAGGAATACGCGGTCGTCAGGAACGGTGCCGAAAGCGCCGATGTGACGATTGTCGATGGTTGGACGGTGGATGTCTTGGCGCAAGAAACCGTCAACCACTTCTTTGCCGGGGTCATTGGCGTACCCCAAACCGATGTGGTAGCCGAAGCGGCCGCCATGTGTGGCGCGGCCAACAAAGCCTGCGGGTTGTGGCCGGTGGCTTTCGCCCTCGATTTGTGGAATGATAACCTTGATGCCGGCTGCGGCGTTCCGTTCTACGTATGGACCGGCAACAATCCTAATCAAGACCCTGACTGCGAGATCTACGACTGTGACGTCAACGAGGACGGCATTGATGACGTGTTTCCTCTGGAAAAGAGAGCCTGGCTTGATTATTCGGACGTTGTCGATCCACGTTACCCGGACGGTTGTTCGCAGCCCGGTTGCGGCACCAAAGAGTTGTCCTGCTGGATCCGTTATGACACGTCGGCACGGATAATTGTGCCTTCCTGCGTTCCCGGTGATAATGGTACGCGATCCGCCACCAAAGATGACGTTGAGTTCCGTATCGGCGACACGGTGAGCGTGCCGCTGTACGATTCGATGGGCTGTGAGGCAGATTCATGTCCTGGTGGTGATAGATACCACATCGTCGACTTCGCCTGCATCACGGTCTTGGGATGGGAACACAAACTCGAATTACCGCGACTGGACGGACATAAGCCGCCCTGGTCAGGCAAGGCCATCAAAGCGGCAGTCAATTGTGGTGGCTGCGACACCTATTGCGGAGGCACCAGTGGCGATCCGCCCGATCCGTGGAGTGTCCGGGCAGTCAGTTTGACCAAATAGGCCACATCATAGGGAAAGGTTTGCAGGCAACGTGTCGTTACTCCAAGGCGGTGCCATCGGACTCTTCGCCGGACTGTCCGCCTGGCTGGTTTCACGCTGGCTCGTGCCGCACTACAAACCAACAGAGCATAACGGCCACGGTCGCCCACAAGAGGAGAGAGTCAGACACCTTCGTTTGGAGCTGGCTTCCCGGCCGGCTCTAGTTACTATAATTGGTGCGAGCCTCTTCGGTATGTATTTTTCATATTCCTGGAGTCACAGCTGGCGCGACTTGCTCCAATTCTGGGTGCCGGCAACGCTCCTTCTGCTGATTAGCCTTATCGATCTTGAAACGCGCCGTATCCCCAATGTACTGGTTCTCTGTCTTCTTTTATGGGCCATAGCCCAACCTACCTGGTCGGATCAACCCAACTTGAAAGCGGTTGCCGTTGGTTGCCTGGTGGGAGGCGGAATATACCTGATTCTGGCGCTGATCGGGCGAGGGGCTATGGGGGCAGGGGACGTCAAGCTTGCAGCCGCCGTGGGCGCCACTCTGGGCTATCCCCTGATCCTCTATGGCATCTTCTGGGGCATCTTCGCCGGCGGTATCGGCGCCATTCTACTGCTCGTGTCCCGCAAGGCCGGTCGCAAGGATTTTATGTCCTATGGGCCCTTTATCGCGGTCGGATTTTGCCTGGCTTGGATCATTCATGCTAAATTCTGCAGCTAGACTCCACTTTTCCCAGGCAAATAGGGTGCAGGAATGAATTCAAAACTGCGGCGTAAGGACGTCAAAAATGTACAGGTCCACAACCTGGACAAGGATAGACAATTGGTGAGACAAGGAAGTGCGGCAGATGGCGCCTGGACCCGATTGCGCGGCCTGCTTGGGCGCCGTTCTCTCCTGGCTGGCGAGGGACTGATGATCGTTCCCTGCAAATCCATCCATACCTGTTTTATGCAATTTCCCATCGACATACTTTATGTCAACAAACAGCATGTCGTGATAGACATAGACCATGCCATCCCGCCCTGGCGATTCGGGCGATATCACGCTGCAGCACATTTTGTAGTTGAGCTGCCGGCAGGAACAGCCATAGCCACCTTAACGCAAATCGGCGATCAACTGCGAATTGACGGCTACACCTTCCGCATTCCCGTCTTCGAACGTCTCCGGCGTAAGTGACGGAGCTTGAGGATTCTCTCCAGTAGCTCCCGCTAGCCGGCCCACCGCCCCCACAGCTGTACGGCAAACAGAATCAGCGCGGCGACTCCCAAAAGGTAGGATATGATTTTTAGGGGCGTGAGCGGGCGCTTAACATCCACATCCAGCCATTCATGCATCTGTGGACTTCCAACAATCAGGGCCAGTCCCAGCGCCACAAAACCGACACCGAAGTTCAAGTTGCCGTTGAATAGGTCCACACCACCGATCGCACAGAAAAAGGCACCAAAGATGAGATCGCGTAAACTCAGGTACCTCGGTCCGGGACTTTTTTCTTCATTCATTGCACTTTTCCTATTCTTCTGGCCGATTTGCCTTTCCGCCGGTAACGCTGGCGAATGAGAAGAAAGCTCCTCCTACCTGGTTGGCAAGAGGAGCTTATCACTAGCCGATCCGGCTTCGACCGCTGCAGTCTCAAATGGACTGATTGATCTTTCGCAATTCGTCCAAAGCGACACTATTTGATGGCTTGTCTTTGATGTCGTGGATGTCAATGTAACGGATGATACCATCTTTATCGATGATGAAAATAGCACGCTCGGTGTATCCCTCTGCTCGAAGTACGCCATATTTCTGATCGGCGACAGCACCGTGAGGCCAAAAATCACTCACAACCGGGAAGCTAATGCCCCCCAGACTCTAGGTCCACGCCTGCAAACAAGGGATATGATCGATGCTCATGCTCAGAACCTGAGC
>CAZHBM010000368.1:0-4189 GCA_964529945.1 uncultured Anaerolineales bacterium
CCCTGAAGCTGAGGAAAAGCTCGAACAGTTGGAAGAACTGTTTATCCAGTTGATTGAGAATGGCATCGAAGTTTTCAATGACGCGGAGGAAGCCGAGGAAGTCAAGCAGCTACAGCGGGTTAGTTCGTTAAGTGAGGACGAGCAGGCGGAGGTGCTGGCAGAAATGGATCCTTTTGACCTTAATGGAATTGCTGCCGATGACACGATTAGTTTGTACCTTCGAGAAATGGCAAGGGTGCCATTATTGACGCCTGCGGAGGAAACCTCTCTGGCCAAGCGGCTGGAGAGAGGACGAAGGGCGCAACGATTATATGCCCGAGGCGGCCATTCTGATGAAGAAGCCGCCAGATTGAAGCGTGAAGTAGCCCAAGGGCAGCAGGCGCGAAAGCATCTTATTCGCGCCAATACCCGGCTGGTGGTCAGCATCGCCAAGAAATATATGGGCCAGGGTGTTCCTTTCTCGGACCTTATCCAGGAAGGGAACCTGGGGCTCATGAAAGCTGTCGAAAAATTCGATTATCGGCGGGGGTACAAATTCAGTACCTACGCTACATGGTGGATCCGGCAAGCGATTACGCGTGCCCTGGCGGATCAAGGGCGCACCATCCGTGTGCCGGTCCACATGAGCGACCGGTTGCGAAAACTGCACCAGGTTTCGCGCCAGTTGGAGCAGGCCTGGGGCCGCAAGCCAACTCCGGAGGAATTGGCTGAGGAGATGGGCCTGGAACCCTCCAAGGTGCGTTGGATGCTGCGCGTCAGCCGGCATCCGGTCAGCCTGGAGCGGCCGGTTGGAGAAGAAGAAGACAGCGAATTGGGTAACTTCATCGAAGACGTGGACGCGCCTACGCCGCCGGACGTCGCCTACCATCACCTGCTTCAGGAAAAACTGGAGGACGTGTTGGCGACTCTGACTCCCCGCGAAGCCCGTATTCTGCGATTGCGTTTTGGCTTGCAGAATGGACGGAGCTATACGCTGGAGGAAGTGGGCAAGAAGTTCGGCCTGACGCGTGAGCGTATTCGACAGATTGAGGGCCAGGCATTACGAAAGTTGCGCCATCCCAGGCGAAGTCGGCAGTTGCGCGATTACTTGAGTTGATAAGCGGTCGCTGCAACGCAGCATTGAAAAAGGAGTCCACTGGATCGATCCAGCGGACTCCTTTTTTTTATTCCTCCACCTCGGGCTCGCCGTTGGAAGCCTTGCGCCCGTGACGCAAGACCAGGAAGGCGACGCCACACACGATAAGAATAATCGATATGATCTGGGCGGTTGGGATGATCCCAACCAGCCAGGCGTCGGGCCGCAGCGATTCGACCAGCAATCGCCCGGTGCCGTAGAGCACCAGGTAGAGTGCGAAAATATCGCCGTCCCGGAACCAGTTTTTGAATCGCCGGCCGAGAATCATCAATAGCGCGAAGCTGGCCAGATTCCACAGCGATTCGTACAGGAACACGGGATGGAAACGCGTGGTTTCCACCGGGAAGCGGGTCAGGTCGGCGTACTGGGGGAGCCGGTGCTGGGCGTCGATGCGAATGCCCCACGGCAGGGTGGTGGGTGGACCGTACAGCTCCTGGTTGATGAAGTTGCCCCACCGGCCGATGGCCTGGGCCAATATCAAGCCGGGTGCGGCGATGTCCATCCAACGCAAAATAACCAGGTGATTGCGGCGGGCGTAAATGATGAGCGCCAGCGCGCCGCCGGCGATGCCACCGAAGATGCCCAAGCCCCCATTCCAGATCATCAAAGCGGTTGGAAACGGGATGGCGGCGCCGAAAAGGTGGATTGTCTCAAAGGGATGGGTATAGAAATAATAATGGAAACCCATCGAATTGCCCTGGGGCGATGACAACACGTGGTACAGTCTCGCACCCAGAATGCCGGCAATCAAACACCACGTCAGCACGTTCCAGGCATGGTCCGGGTTTTCTCCTCTGCGCCTGGCCTCAATAGAAGCCACGTAACCACCCATCAAAGCACCGAGAACGATGATGATACCGTAGAGGTGGATCACCAACGGGCCGATATTGATGGTAGGACTGATAGGGGGCATAAGCTTTCTCCAAGTACGTATTGGCACTAACCGGGCTTCATTTTACCCCTTTACCGGAGGCGTGCAAAATCGTCAATCTGGCGGCGGGTGTGTCTCATTTCCTTGGTAATTGGCCATACGAGTCGGCGGCCGGTTTTATCTCTTTTTGCTACCTGATTCTATTCGCCTGTCACGATATCATGTGAGCGACCTTTCGCCGGGCTACTTCGTTGCCAGGCCGTGCCTCCCTGTGGGCGACGCACGGGCGCCGTACCTTGCCGGCATTTTGTCGTCGAGTGACGGATGTCCATCTCCAAGAAACGTTGGTTGTTTCTGGGGAGCAGGTGTTTCCCTTCTGGCCCGGTCGTTGAATAGTGGTATAATAGACGCCGAAGCTCACCTACCATTTAATATGTAGCACACCACTCTCGTGGTCATTTTACCTGCATTCACCGTGCGTCAAAAAAGGTCCTTTTTAGTCACTTTTTCTTTCCCTGGGCGATAAGCATGTGTGTGCACCTTTCGGGGGAATACCCAGAGAAATTATTCACCTGGCGAGAGAAAAAGCGACGGTTCACGTAGTTGAGTCGCCGTTTCCGATTACCACCGGACATTGCTGTGATCGACTACCCAGGGAGGGTTATGGTGCTGGCCAAAGTCACTTCTTGTGCCGTAATTGGACTGGATGCTGCCGTGATTGAGGTGGAGGTGGACATTTCACGCGGTCTGCCCAACATTACCATTGTTGGCCTGCCGGATGCCGCTGTGAACGAAAGCAAGGAACGGGTTCGTTCCGCCATCCGCAACACAGGGCTCGTCTTCCCTTACAGCCGCCTGACGATCAACCTGGCGCCGGCCGACGTCCGCAAAGAAGGGCCGGCGTACGATCTGCCGATCGCACTGGGTGTTTTGATGGCGACGGAGCAGATTTTGGCCGACGTTGAAGGGGCTCTCTTCGTGGGCGAATTGTCTCTGGACGGTTCTGTCAGGCACGTCAGCAGCCTGTTGCCCATGGCGGCTATGGCAAAAGAGCAGGGCTACACGACGATGTTTGTGCCGGCCGAAGACGCCGCCGAAGCCAGCCTGATTGACGGGCTCACGGTCTATCCCATTCCCAACTTGCTGGCCCTGGTCGATCACGTGACCGGCCACCGTCGATTGACGCCCTATGAGCGTGAGGTTGTCCCGCTCTACACCGAAGACATGCCGTCCCACGCCACCGACCTGGCGGAAGTCAAGGGCCAGGAGCACGTCAAACGCGCCCTTGAAGTGGCTGCGGCCGGTGGACACAACATGCTGATGGTGGGTCCGCCCGGATCGGGCAAGACGCTGTTGGCCCGCTCCATGCCGGCCATTCTGCCGGCGCTCAGCCTGGACGAGGCGTTGGACGTGACCCGCATCTACTCGGTGGCCGACGCATTGCCACCCGGCGAGCCGCTGATTCGTTTCCGCCCCTTTCGAGCCCCGCACCACACCATCAGCTACGCCGGGCTGATCGGCGGTGGGCACTGGCCGCGACCGGGAGAGATCAGCCTGGCCCATCAGGGCGTGTTGTTTTTGGACGAGATGCCCGAGTTTGGGTCGCGGCTGCTGGAAATGCTGCGCCAACCTCTGGAGGATCGTATCGTTTCCATCAGCCGGTCGGCCGGCTCTTTGACCTATCCGGCCAATTTCACGCTGGTGGCGGCGATGAACCCCTGCCCGTGCGGGTTCTACGGCGATCCAGAAAAGGAGTGTACCTGCAGTGCCGGTATGATCGCCCGTTACCAGAAACGTATTTCGGGACCGTTGATGGATCGTATCGACATTCACGTGCAGGTGCCGCGGGTGGACTACGAGAAACTGAGCAGCGACCGGTTGGGAGAGCCGTCAAGCCAGGTGCGGCAACGGGTCGAGGCTGCCCGGCAGAGACAGCGCCAGCGCTTCGACGGCCTGGGGGACCGGTCACGGGTCGGGCTTGCGACCCAGCCGGGAGGCGGCACGCACGCTATACGCTCCAATGCCGACATCGGGCCGGCTGAGATTCGCCGCTTCTGCCGGCTGGACGAGGCCGGGAACCAGTTGCTGAAAGCGGCCATGCGCCAGATGCAACTCTCGGCCCGGGCCTATCACCGCATTCTCAAGCTGGCGCGCACGATAGCCGACCTGGCCGGCAGCGAGAC
>CAZHBM010000369.1:0-4182 GCA_964529945.1 uncultured Anaerolineales bacterium
AAGCATCAGGGAAAGGTGCACTACGTGTTCAACAATCTCGGTGGCGGGCAATGGGACATCGCCTCCGAGCTGGGCGGCGCCAACAGCCAGACGCTGCTTGTAGCCAGCGGAGCGCCGCTGGAGCTGGAGATGGAGTGCGGTGCCGTGGATATGTTCATCGTACAAGGAGGTTTTGATTGGCACTACCGGGACTTGGGGACAATTATGGTTTCGCACCCTGCTGCAGACTGGGACGGACACGTCATCACCTCGGTGAGCACAGCCGGCGCCGATGGACGTTCCTTTGAAACAACCTATCGCCTCTGCGCCGGCTCGTGCGGAGACACGACCTTCCCGCCGCCGGTCGCCTGGATGTACGATGATTTTTCGGGCTACTACCTGGTGTGGAACTGGGCAGGGAATGAGGCAGACATCGACGGTTTCCACATCTACCTCAATGGAGTGCTCGTGAACACGGTGACGAATATATGGAGGGATACGTACCTCGATTTCACGTCCCCGGTTTGTGGCAGCGGCGCTCTGAACTACACGGTCAGGGCCTACCGCGGCGGTCTGGAGTCGCCGCCGAGCAACGTGGTGCTGTGGCGGTCCGAGGTGTGTGCCGCCATCGTCCAGGTGACGTTCCACACCCTGAAGACCGGCGTTCTGGGCCCGGATGAATGGTGGGCGGAAGGCCGCGGCCCCATCTACAGCCAATTCTGGGCTATCGGAGCCAACTCCAAAGTCCTATATCTGGATGCGGCGGACCCAGGATTTGGCTGGATGCCAGTGGTGCGGGGCTTCCGTCTGGTGGATCATCAAGAGTACGCGGTGCAGGATATCTTCGACTGGGTGCACTGGTACAACGACTGGTGCTTTGGTCCCGCTTGTGCGGACTACTCAGCACCCGCAGGCAACTCGGTGGAGGTAGAACTCGGCCCTACCGACGATCTGATACTCAGCTTCAGTATCGCGGATATGGACAGCGGGCCGAACCAATTGATTTGTGCGCATACACTGACGATTCCGTCGGCGGCGATCGGTCCCGCCGCGTACGAACTGAACTGTGGCCCAGCAGCGCTGGGGGTGCAGGTAGACCTATTGGCAATGCCATAGGAGCGAACGAGACGCCGGAAACCCATAACCTGGGCAGTGACGAATGGCGGGCGACGGGAGAGGGCCGCGGCACCATCTACGGCGAGTTTTGGGCGGTCGGGTTCCATAACCAGCCGCCGCAGTTGAACGCGGCTTTCCTCGGCTGGTGGACCGGGGCCCGGACGTCGGTTTTCGGCTGCAGGACGATTCTATCTGGCAAGTACAGGACATTTTCAACTGGATTCACCACGAGTTGTCGACCTGCTGGGGGCTAATGTGTCCTCACTACCATGCCCCGATGGGGAATTCAACTGCATCTGGCGCACACTTGCACCTGCGCTGCAAGTGCAGGTGTGGCCCCTTTCAGCAACTGGTTCCCGGCTTCGTCCGGCCGGAAGTACTGACACACCTCCGCCAGCCCCATATCTGCATTGCACAACACCTCGCCGCCCAGCATCGATCGTGCCACTATTCCTGCCTGCCTTCCTGCCCCATTCAGATTTGTTTGCCCTGGCGCTTGACGAATAGGCTGCTTTGCACATACCATGACGGACATTGAAGGAGCAGCGCTATGAGCTGGACACAGCCTCCACCGGACCCCGAGCTGGGAATTAGAAGAACCAGGTACCCCAACAACCCGGCCCACGCTATGAACCTATTTGGCTTCCTGGTGCTGTGTCTTCTCTCTGCCGTGGGCTTGCTCCTGGTGGGGTATGGACAGAGATCCTCTCCCGACAGACTTCTTCTATCGGGTGGAAGCTTGCTGTTGGTGGCCGTTGGCGCTGGTCTTCTGCTTACTATCGTGGGTCGTCTGAATGTCAGCGCAACGGTCTACGAGTACGGCTTTGTCCTGACAGATCACCTTCGCCGACAGGTACCCTGCCGATGGGACGAAGTGACCGAAGTGTACGAAACCATCACTTATCGCGACCACCGGATGCGTTATCCCCGATATTGGCGGTACACTGTGCTCCGACAAGACGGCCAACCTATCAGACTGGATGATGCAATTAAGCACAACAGGAAACTGGGAAGGCTTATCCAGCAAGAGGTACACCGCCGGCTGATGCCGCAACTGATCGAGGCCTACCAGGCAGGCGGGACAGTGACCTTCGGTCCACAAATCGGCCTCAACCCACAAGGGATTGTCTCCGGCGGCGAACTGCTTCGATGGGAGCAAGTGGCGGAGATCAGATACAGCCGCCAGGGAGACGTGCAAATCTCTCTCGGGGCACAGCATCGGAGGTGGAGGCGCGTTCCGCACAGCAACATTGCCAACTATGACACGTTCAAAGCTATGGTAGACCAAGCCCTTGACCTGAGTCCCTTTTCCACACCTGCCATCATCCACGACCCACAACAGCCCCAGCCAGTCATCTCCACGTCAGACGTCTCGCCGAACAGCATCGCCGGACTCAGCGTGCGCCTGGGATATGACGTGCGCGACCTGTTCGTCGAGGGATACAGCTTGAGAGACGTGCAAGGTGTATTGCGAGGCGACTACACGCTTGAGGAACTGCGGCAAAGGAAACCAGGCTGCTTCGCCCGCTGGAAGAGAAAGTTCTGAGAGAGGCAACCACTGGAAACGATGGCAGCCAACCGACGGGATCATCTGACCCTATTGTAGCTGAGTTACCCCGTCCGCCGCGGCCGGTACTGAATGGCCTCGGCCAGGTGCACCGTCTGGATGGTCTCACTGCCGGCCAAATCGGCTATCGTGCGCGCCAGCTTGAGAATGCGGTGATAGGCCCGGGCCGAGAGCTGCATCTGGCGCACACTTGCACCTGCGCTGCAAGTGCAGGTGTGGCTCCTTTCAGCAACTGGTTCCCGGCGTCGTCCAGCCGGCAGAAGCGGCGAATCTCAGCCGGGCCGATGTCGGCATTGGCCCGTATGGCGTGCGTGCCGCCACCCGGCTGGGTCGAAAGCCCAATTCTTGATCGGTCCCCCAGACCGTTAAAGCGTTGCCGCACCTGGCTTGAAGGCTCTCCCAGCCGGTCACTGCTCAGTTTCTCATAGTCCACCCGCGGCACCTGCACGTGAATGTCGATACGATCTATCAACGGCCCCGAAATGCGTTTCTGGTAACGGGCGATCATCCCGGCACTGCAAGTACACTCATAAACGTGCAAGTAAACAAAACTCCGTGATGTTATCCTCTCGCATCGAATTGCCCAGATGGGATCGATGTCTGTCCCGTTGCAGGACAATGGTCTGAATTGTGGTCCCATCGATGCGGCAAGACACATCTGTCCACCGCTCCGGCTCAAAGACCCTGTCACCCGGGCTTTGACGTCTTGGTGTCACTGATACCCACCAGATGCTGCATCACATCGTCTGTCGTCAATCATCCCGCTTGTGGGAGTGGTCCATGCCTGCCCCGAGGCCCACCGCACGGTCTTTGAATTCATTGAAGTCTGGGGTTGCATTTGTGTCTCGGCTATCTAAACCCTTGTGCCTTGGAACACCAGCACAGCTTGCACATTGATTCCGTCGACCGAGACGGGGGTAGGTCAGATGCATTGAGTTCAGCGCAGAAGGCGTTACTAGGCTGGCGAACCAGCCTCGGTCGGTGAGCCCAGGACGATGAGTTGTGAGCCAAAAGCTGCAGGTGCCCAGAGCATTTTTGCCGAGTTCAATCGGAGTTTTTCACTAGATCAAGACTATTTTCAAAGCGGTGTTTTTGCTGATCTGGAATCGATGTTTTTTGCGATGTGCGCTGGATTATTCGCGAGTATAGTTGTAGTAGTGAAGTTGGGCCATGTTGAGGGTTGGGCGACCGAACCGGTTCCCATTCCACAGGCGCATCAGAGGAGAACGGACAATGGTGGACTTCATTGTCTGATTCATCGTTTGGGGCATAACCGGTTGGTTGGTGAGCAGTCTCTTGAGGAACCGAAAGAGCCTACTGCTCAACAGGGAAAACTACCATCCGGAGTATTGGCAGGGCATCAGGAACAATACTGTGCACCCAAGGAGAGAAAGAAATGAATCCTCGACACATGGCTCGTTTTTTGGTGGCCGCGCTGGTCGTTACCGCCACCGTCATCAGCGGATGCGCTCTGTCTACGCCGCCAGCCCCTGCTCCCACTCAAACGCTAGTCTCCACTA
>CAZHBM010000370.1:0-4141 GCA_964529945.1 uncultured Anaerolineales bacterium
ATCCGACGTCGACCTGGCCCTTGATATACAGGACAGCAGCGGCGCCAGCGTGGCGTGAGGAATGGTGGCCGAATGGTTGTCCAGCACGCCTTCCAGGCCGGCGTGCATTACAAAAATCGAAAAAGCGACCTGGTTGTGATCCATTTGACCCAGCGCCTGGGTAATTCGTTCGACGGCCACCTTGGTGGAGGCACCGTAATATTGCAGGCCGTAGATACGCACGGCCGGCGTCTGGGGCGAATCGACAATCGGCGGATTGTGACCCGGTAACAGATCGACGTAGGCGCCAAACTGGCCGTCCCAGCGGCTCAGGACGGCCTTGTCCCCGTCGAACGTGGGATTGAGCAAAATCATGTAGCCCCGTTCGGCCAAAAAATCGATCCACGAGAAGCGATCGCGGTAGTGGGCGCGTTCGTGGTTGCCTTCGACCGCCAGCACCGGGATTCCGGCCTGGCGCAGGCGATCCAGGTTGTTGATCGCCTGCAGCAAGGTGGGCGGGTCGATGCTGCGTTTCTGGAACAGGTCACCGCCAAGGATGAAGAAGTCAATGTCTTGGGCCAGCGCCTCGTCAACTACGAACTCGAAAGCGCGGCCAAAGTCGTTGAAGCGTTCTTTGTGGTTATATTGTTGGTACCCCAGGTGAACGTCGGACACGTGCAAGAACTTGAATTTCATTCACAATTTTCCTTGTGGTTGGGGGAGCCATGGTCCGCTGCATAGACGACGCCGGCGGGCGCCCGCCGGCTGCCCGCGTCTCAGGTGCATACCGGCGGTATCGGAACAAATGTTTTGTGGCTGCTATTATACTCGCCGGCCGGCCGGCGGTCAATCGGTGCCCGGTCAGGGTATCCCATCTTGTCTGTAGACGACCTTGCCAGTCGGCGGCCGGTTTGATCTATTTTTCCATTTCTGCGGGTGGAAAAACTTCCACCCGCAGAAATAGAAGAGACTACCTGATTCTATTTACCTCCTGAAACAGTATGTGAGCGGTCTCTCACCAACCTACTTCGCAGCCAAGTCTTGTTGGTTCGGTCGAATTTCTGCTGCAGAAATTTGGGACATACCCCGAGGCCATAGGTGGCTGGCCGCACTACGCCGGCTTAACGAGCATTATTCCATTCTTCCTCAAAGCGGTCGATGTCGATGGTCTGGATGCCGTGCAATTGGAGCAGCGCGGCGCAGACGCCGCAGCCGGGACGCAGCGTGTGGCTGAAGCTGCCGTCATATATACCGGCCGAGGAACAACTGGGGCTGCGTTTTTGGGTGATCATCCCGGCAGCGCGGGTGAACCGGGCAACGTACAACACCATTTGGGCGCCGCGCACGAAGTTTTTTGTCAGGTCTACGCCATCCTGGCTCAGAACGCGGGCCTGCCCATCCAGCACGGCCTGGCCGTCGCCGGAGGTGATCTCCGCCGGTGAGCGGGGCGTGGGCAGGCCGGCCAGTTGTTCGGGGCAGATGGGCACCAGGCGGGCGCCGAGGGCGGTCAACAGGGATGGGTTGAGTTGCCGGCGCGCTGGCCGGCCATCGTATTGGCAGGTCAGGCCGGTCAGGCAGGCGCTGATGAGCAAGCGTTCGTCCATAACCGGGAGAATACCACGGGTGGCTGCCAGGCAGAAGCCGGCCGGATTGAGACGCGCGTAGAACCGGCCGCCAGCTCACGCGGGGTTTTCCACTAAGAACACGGGACATCCCGCAAAGGGCGATAGGTTGCGCCGGGGGCATACTGCGTCTATCATAGGTGGTGGTTTCGACATTGCCGACAGACACTTCCGCAGGAACCGAGGGAGGACACAGGGGCTATGAACTCTTCCGACCAAGTGACGGCCGAGGGTATTCTGTTTACCGACCAGTACCAGTTGACGATGGCTCAGCTCTACTTTCGCGTCGGATTGGCCGACATGCAGGCCGAATTTGAACATTTTTTCCGCAGCAACCCTGATTATGGCTTGCACCAGGCCGGCTATTGTGTCAATGCCGGGCTGGCGTGGCTGCTGGACTGGATGAAAGCGGCCCGCTTTCGTGAGGAAGACCTGGAGTACCTGCAAGGTCAACGAGACCGGGTAGGCAAACCACTTTTTCACGATGACTTTCTGGCCTGGTTGCGCAAAAACAATACCTTTGCCGGCATCACGCTGCGGGCCATTCCCGAAGGACGGGTGGTGCACCCCAACGTACCGTTGACGGTAGTGCGCGGACCATTGCCCATCGCCCAGATATTGGAAACGCCGCTGCTGAACCAGCTCAACTTCCACATTCTGATCGCCACCAAGGCGGCGCGTATGCGTGAAAGCGGCCGGGGACAGTTGTTGCTGGAGTTCGGGGCGCGACGGGCGCAGGACAAGGGTGCCATCGCCGGTGCGCGGGCGGCGCTGATCGGCGGGGCCGATTATTCCTCCAATGCGGGCATCTCGCACGTGTTGGGGTTCCCGCCCAAAGGCACCCACGCCCACAGTCTGGTCCAGACCTTCATCGCCCTGGGTGAGGGCGAGTTGGGCGCCTTCCAGGCTTATGCCGACCTTTATCCCGACGATTGCCTGCTGCTGGTGGATACCATCGACACGCTGGAGAGCGGCGTGCCGAACGCCATCAAGGTGTTCGAGGACCTGCGCCGCAAGGGACATGAGCCGGTCGGGATCCGGTTGGATTCGGGTGACCTGGCTTACCTGAGTATCCAGGCGGCCAAGCAACTCAACGATGCCGGTTTCCCGGATACGACAATTGTGCTCTCGAACTCGCTGGATGAGCTGGTCATCTGGCAGATCATTACCCAGATCCAGCAAGAGGCCCCACGTTATGCAGTCGATCCCGACCACCTGATCAAACGCCTGTCCTTTGGGGTTGGCACGCGATTGATCACCTCGGCCGGCCAGTCGGCGCTGGATGGGGTGTACAAGCTGGTGGCGGTACACGATCAGGGTGAATGGGTGCCGACGATGAAGGTATCCGAGTCGGTTGAAAAGGCGCTCAACCCCGGCCACAAACACGTCTGGCGTCTGTACGACAAGCGCAACAAGGCCACCGCCGACCTGTTGAGCCTGGACAGCGAAGACCCGCACCAGTTGGACCCGATCAGCCTCCATCATCCGACCGAACATACCAAGTACCGTTACCTGAAGCAGTCAGAGATCAGTGAGATCGAGCCATTGCTGGTGGACGTCATCAGAGACGGGCAAGTCGTCTACGAATCGCCATCCATCGACTGGATGCGCGAACAGCGCCAGCGAGACGTGGAACGGTTGGACCCCGGCGTGCGCCGGCTGATGAATCCCCACCGCTATCACGTTTCGCTGACCAACCGGCTGTGGGACTTGAAGCAGTCGTTGATCGAACGCGCGATGGGCGGCAATTGGCGGCGCGAGGGCGAGTCCGGCCAGGAGAAACCAGGCCGGTGAACGAACAGGTGGACCGGCTGGCGCGCATTTTGTGGGACTATCACCACGTCGGCCAGCCGCTGGTGCCGTCGGATGTGATTGTGGTGTTAGGCAGTCACGACTTGCGGGTGGCCGAATGGGGAGCACAGGTGTACCTGGCCGGTTGGGCACCCCGGCTTCTCTTCTCGGGTGGTGAGGGGCGACTCACGCGCGGCCTGTTTGGCATGCCGGAAGCGGAGCGGTTTGCCCAGGTGGCGCGCCGGATGGGCGTGCCCGACGAGGCGATCCAAACCGAAACGTGCTCCACCAACACCGGGGACAACGTACGCAACACCCGGGCACTGCTGGAATCGAGTGGGTTGCACCCGCAACGCTTGATTGCCGTGCACAAGCCCTATATGGAACGGCGCACGCTGGCGACCTTCCAGCGTTTTTGGCCCCAACCGGAGGTGACCGTCACTTCGCCGCCGATCACGTACGAAGCTTACGCGCCCTCGGAAGCCGAGCGCCGAGAACTCATCCACATGTTAGTCGGCGACATGCAGCGTATCGACGTTTACGGGCGCACCGGCTATCAGTCCCGGCAAACGATTCCGGCCGGCGTCAGGAAAGCTTACGAAGAATTGGTGGCTCGAGGGTATACAGACCAGTTGTTGCCCGCCTAGTGCTCGGTCAAGACAATTCTGACAGTTCACGCGGCATCGGTTACGGCAAAACGGATGGTCTCGAAATAAAACTGAGTGTGTACCGGGTCGTAGACCGGGCTG
>CAZHBM010000371.1:0-4138 GCA_964529945.1 uncultured Anaerolineales bacterium
TGGCTGGGTGATCACCAGTCCGGCCAAGTAACGAGACAGACTCGGGGGCGTCCCGCCATTTGGGACGCCCCCTTCAAGAGTGGGGCAAAACCGGCGCCGTGCGGGTCGCGCCTCCCGGAGACACAAGGGACTCGCGCCCGGCAGCCGTACATAGCTGCCTCCAACTAAATGGGGTCGATACTCTCAATCAACGTAGGGTAAGACCTCATAGACATCGGGTCTTGAATTTTGTATAGTAATTATGCAGGTGAGAAATACCTGAGGGCGTATCGTGTGGGGTTATCCAGGGGCAAACGCGCTGGCGCCCACGGACGCAAACTGACCGACAGGGAGAAACAAACGCGATGCAAGAACTGCCGCCACAAATGCTTCCATCCGTGCCGCACGTGATCTTCGGTATTTTCAATTTGTCGATCCCGAACATTTTTATGTGGGTGGTCGTCTTGGCGCTTATCGCACTCGGTTTCTGGGGTCGTATTCCCAGGCTTTTGCAGCCGCGTTCCTGACTGGTACAAATCGGAAAGAGGGAATCCTACTGTGAATCTAACTCGACGTGCACAGCAGTTCCTTTTGAATAGTATGACCCTGGAGGATGCACTTCCGACCCAAATGCCGGTTTACGTCAATTCAACGGCCTACCTATTCGGTGTGTCGGCCTTGTCCTCCTTGGGGATGCTTTTTTTCACCGGCATTGTAATGAGTGTCTTCGGACCGAGTTGGTACCATTTTTCGAAAGTGGGGCATTTTGTGAATAGCCTCCATTTCTGGAGCGTCCAGATGTTTTTCCTGGCCGTTATTCTGCACTTTACCAGTAAGTATTTTATGGCCGCATGGCGTGACGGCCGCTGGAAAACCTGGTTGGTAGGTGCAACTACGTTCGGGCTGGCGGTGTTTGTCGGCTTGACCGGTTTTCTGGCACAGTCGAACTGGGATTCACAATGGATCGCAGTTCAGGCCAAGGATGCCATAAACGCCATCGGGATAGGAGCGTATTTTAATACGATGGATACAGGACAAGTTCTTACGTTGCACGTGGCTGTTTTGCCGTTGATGGTTGCTCTATTGATCGGGATACACCTATTCTTGGTGCGCAGTGACAGCCCGGTACAGCCCATTCCTGTGGAAGTGGACGAGGCGCGGAGGAAGCTGTGAGCCGGCGGTCGGAGGCCAACCTGCGCAATATCGCTGTGAAGCCTTACGACCTGCTGCGCGAAGGCCTGATCGTATTGGCGTTCCTCGTGGTCGTCATATTTGTGCTGGCAATCGTATTCGGGTCGCCGGACTATCCCACCGTGCGCGGCGAGGACGTCGCCCAACGGCAACCGGTCGCATACCTCAAAACGGGTGCCAATATCCTGGCCGGGAACAGTGGGTTGGAAGGTTATGGACCGCCTTACACGTCCGACATAGATAACGCTCAGAATATTCTGGGCATCGCACCGGCGGGCTGGTTCGGCGTCACCATTCCAATCGATCCAGCACGGGACCTGGTTCTCCAGCCCCTGGCGCGCGTGGCCGTCCTCGACCAAGAGGTGGCCAGCGCGCTCCAAACCTACGAATCCGCCAATACGCAACAGCAACACAGCTGGGTTAACGCCTACCTGGTTGCCCTGGACAAAGCCACAGTCTCGGCGGCCGGCCAGGTTCAGCTGCCAACTGGAGACTACGGCCCGGTGGATGTTATGATGACCGGCTTGCTCAAGCTAGGTCAAGCCGGATTGCTTGAGGGTGCCCTTGAGAGTAGCCCGAGATTGCCGTATGTTCTGGATTACACACGGTCGCTACTATTCTTTCAGGACGACGTTTACGCCGGCGTTGCAGATTCCCTGGATATGCTGGGCGAACAATGGGGAATCAGCCACGAAACCGGGCCTTATCCCGGCGCCTGGTGGTTGTGGCCTTATACTATTCTGTATCAGATTCCGGTCATTGCGGCCTCGCCCAACGCAGACCTGTTGGCCGGAACAATCATGCTGATAGTCTTCGTAATAATGTTAGCAGTGCCTTTCATCCCTGTGGTTAACCGCTTACCTCGATGGATTGGTCTCTATAAGACGATCTGGCGCGATTGGTATCGGCGGGCCGATTGATCCGCCTCCAAAAGGTGAGGCGATCGAACAGGGCGCAAGGAAAACATCAAGTTTCAGGATTACAAGACAACAACGAAAGGACGATCGAACATGAACATCTTGATTTGGATAGTAACCGGAATAATTGCTGGGTGGCTCGCGGGCGTGATCGTGAGGGGACGCGGCTTTGGGTTGATAGGCGATCTGATAGTGGGGTTGCTCGGAGGGTTGATTGGCGGATGGTTGTTTAGTGGCCTCGGAGTATTTCCCGGAAGTTGGTTGGGCGAGGTTATTGTGGCCGCGCTGGGAGCAGTGGTCCTCGTGGTGATCATACGCGTATTGCGCCGCGCGTGACGTCCTGATAGCCCGGCTGCCCTCGCCAAGGAGGGCAGCCGGCCAGCCACCACATAAAGAGATACTCAAATTCTTCAATTAGCCCGCTTGGCAAAGTTAAATTTTGTCGTTGGCAAGAAAAACTAGATCAAGCAACGGAGGTAAACACAATGTCAGAATTGAGCAACAACATCCAAACAGCAGACTGGAAAAAAGAGAAACACGTTCCTGTTATTGAAGCGCCCGACCAGGTCAAAGCCGACGAGCTGTTTGAGGTCAAGGTGACGCTGGGCAAAGAAATCGCCCATCCGAATACAACCGAACACCACATCAAGTATATCACCCTCTTCTTCAAGCCCGACGGCGAGAAATTTGAGCATCAGGTCGCTCATTTTGAGTTCTCGGCCCACGGAGAATCGACGGTCGGCCCCAATCAGGGTCCCGTGTACACCCATCACGCGGCGTGCACTTCGTTGAAGATCAATCAACCGGGCACGTTGCACGCACTGGCCTTGTGCAATATTCACGGGCTGTGGGAGAGTAGCAAAGAAATTGGCGTTGCCTGAATGTTCCTTTGGAATGAATGGCAGTGGATGGTGCGCCCACTTTTACTTAGGTTTGGTAGCACAAAGTCGGGACGACCAGCCCCCTCAAATATCCACGCCGTGCAAATTGCTAAAACACATAATCTATCTTCAGGAGGCTTTTTAAGATGAAGGGAAACGAAAAGATCATAGCTGTGCTCAATCAACTCCTGTCCGATGAGTTGACCGCCATCAACCAGTACATGGTCCACGCCGAGATGTGTGACAATTGGGGCTACTCCCATCTGGATGAGGCCATCGAAGGCAGGGCAATCGCCGAGATGAAACATGCTGAGAAGCTCATCGCCCGCATCCTTTTCCTTGAGGGCACCCCAATCGTCAGCAACCTCAATCCCATTTTTATCGGGCCGGAAGTAGAGGTGCAGCATAAGAACGACTGGACCGCCGAACGCGATGCGATCAAAGCCTACAACGAAGGCATCAAATTGGCGGAGGAGTTGGGCGACAACGGTACGCGCGATCTCCTGCGCGAAATCCTTCTGCAGGAGGAAGGTCACATCGACTGGATCGAGATGCAACTCGACCAGATCAAGCAGATGGGCCTGGAGAATTATCTGAACCATCAAATATAGCGACCGCCCGGCTGTCACCGCAACATGTAGCAAAACGCGGGGCCCAGTTCAATCGCCCGGCTTCCCGAAACAGGCTCCGTTGGCGGGTGTCTACTGCAATTTCTGCAGGTTATCGGTTTTCTGTTTTCTGATTGCCCTTGCCGGGGATGGCACCAGGGTAGAAAACGCAGTCAGAACGGCGGTATGGCCTACGAGAGGTGTTGCGGTGACAAACCGGAGAGCGGGCATAAGAATAGTCCGGTGACCGGTCGCTCGAGACGCCGGCTACCGGATCACGTCGAGCGTAGGGACGAAGACTGGATCGAGGGCAATGGTGGCAGCAGAGTCTTCATTAGCTCTCGATCTCTTATTGTTGGAAAGGATAGATTAAAATGACAAGCGACGTAAATATACCCAAGGGAAGAACCGGCGTAGCCAGGCTTGAAGATCCACCTGTTGCCAGAGCATTATTCAGCGACGTACGTTGGTCCTGGATATGGCTTATTCTTCGCCTTTACCTGGGCTGGCAATGGTTGCAGTCCGGTTGGGAAAAGCTTCACTCGGCGGCATGGACCGGGAG
>CAZHBM010000372.1:0-4134 GCA_964529945.1 uncultured Anaerolineales bacterium
CCAGGTACAGGACCTCGTTGCCCGATTGAGCCAGCGGCTCACGGGCCGCCTGGTCAGGCCCAACCAGGCTGGGCGGGCGGGTGCAGGCGTCGCCGGCGTCGAGCAGGCTGATGGGGATGGTTTCCCGGTATCCGTAGCTGGGCGCGGCGCTGGTCACCCGGCCCGATTGCCAGACCGCCAGCCCAAGCGCCTTGCCACCGGGCAAAGCCAGGCGCGTAGAAACCTCAGGCGCGGACACGGCCGGCAGGTCAAACGCGGCCAATAAAACGGCGTCCTGCCCGGACCGGCAGGCATCGGGTTGGTCGACCGGGCACAAGTTCACGAACAAGCGGTACTCACCGGGATCGAGCCCGAAAACCGGCAGCCAGATGGTATCGCGGATGGTGTCTCCCGTCTCCCAGGCGCGGGTCGGGTAGCGGCCGTTCAACGGATAACCGGTCCAGGCTGTGCGCACGGCGCCCGTGCCGTCGGCCAACCAGACCGTTTCCAGGTAATCGACGTTCACCGGCTTGTCGCTGTGCCAATACAAGGTCACCGGCAGCGCCCCGGCGCCGGTGACTTCTCCCTGGGTGTACCCCAGCAGTTCGATCGAGGAATCGAAACCCACGTTCAGCGATTGGCCGGCCGCCTGGGCAAACTCGGGCAGCGTGCTCACCGGCAGCGGGGCCGGGAAAGCCGGCAGCACAAAGCCGAAGAAACTGACCAGGCAAACGACCAGCAAAAAGGCCGGCAGCAGCAGGATCAGCCGGCGGCGCCGGGCCGGCGACAGCCATGTGCCCAGTCCACAGGCCAACAGCAGCCCGGCGGCGGTGGCGCCCGGGAACAGGACGTGCCGGCCCTGGGCGGTCTCAGCCTGGTTGTGGGTCAGCCAAAAGCGCAGCAGGGGGAAGGGCAGCAGCAATACCAGTTGCAGCACCAACAACGAGGCCACGCCCGGCGCCAAACCACCGTCCAAGGTCTGGCGGTCGCGCCCCGAGTCGACGAGGCGGACGACGGCCAGGGCAGCCAGCAGCGCCAGGCCGGCGAACAACAGCAGCAACAGGCCGGCCGGCAGCGGCGCCAGGCGGTTGGTCATCAGCCAGAACGAGCGCCACAAAGCGACCAGCCAGTCCAGCCAGGCGACCGGCGACGGCATAGGCGGCAACGACAGGCCGCTAGCTCCGGTCACCAGGGCCGCTACCTGTCGCATACTGGCGTCGGCCGGCCCGCCGGCCAGCAGGGGCCTCACCAGCCCGGCCCACCAGCCCAGTTGGGCTACCTGGTTGAAATACCATTCCACGTACAGGAACCACCAGCCGGCGGCGGCCACACAGGCGGCCAGAAACAGCCCCAGCCGTCCCAGCGCCTGCCCGGGGCTGAGGGCGCCACGCCGCAGTTTGATCACCAGCAGTACCGGCACCAACAACGGCAGCAAGGCGACGCTGTATTTGGTGGTCAGCGCCAGGCCGATCCACAGGCCAAGCCAGACGTACAGCCGCTTTTGTTGCGGCGACAACCAGGCTTTGACCAGCCACAGGCCATACAACGCCACCAGCAAACCGAGCAGATTGTCGTCGTTGACGCTGGCGGCGATGAAATCGAACTGCGACAGGGTGGCCACAACCGCGCTGGCCGCCAGGGGGATCAGCCGGTCTTCCGGCAGAAGCAGGCGGCCGGTGCGGTATATCACCAGCAGCGTGCCGGCGCAAAACAGCGTGGACAGCAGCCGGGCCAGGTGCCAACTGAGGACGATACCGGTGTAGGGAAAGGCCTCGTCTTGAGTGTGAATCAGGCTGAAAGGCGACAGCCCGTCGGTGACCAGCAGCCGCTGCGGTGACAGGCTGTTGACCTTGAGGTGCGGTAAGTCGGCCGGCCCGATCCAGCCGACCAGTGCACCGGCGATCAGGTGATACAGCATGGGCGTGTCGGACTTGTAACCGGCCTCGGAACGTTGCTCGTAGGTCAGCGGCAGGTGGCCGTGTTGGCCGATGAAGCGGATGAGGTCCATGTGGGCGATCTCGTCCGGTGCTTCGCCCAACGGGTTCAGCAGCCCATAGCTGATCGACAGAATCAGGAAGACGATCAGAACGAATAACAGGGCAAGACGAAAACGATTAGCTGGCATCTGACGGCAGTTAAATTCCTATCCGGGACAGGCCGGGTCCGGTTTTGGTCGGTGGTGGCCCTGCCACCATTTTCGGTTAAATCATACACGCCTCCCCTGCGCTTTCGCAAATCCCCGCAGAACCGCCGGTCAAGTCCGGCTGGGGCCCGCCCTCAGCTGTTCTGTTCGAAGGTTACGAAGAACGTTTACAGTCAGCCCTACCGTTCAGGTGCCAAAAGAAAAAGACATACGTGCCGGCCGGGCACATCTTTGACGTTCCGGGCCTCCCAGCATAAAATCAGGGCATGTTGCGGAAATGGAGAAAACCCAAATGCGGCGTGGCTTGAACTTCAGGATTGCCGATCATTGGCCGCTGGTCGTGGTCCTGGTGGTCTTCCTTGGCCTGGCGTCAGCTTACAGCCTTATGGTGCCATTGGGGGAAGCGGCTGACGAGACCGATCATTTCGCGTTGGTTCGATTTATCGCCGAGAACCAGCGCCCGCCCTTGACCGTCACCGAACGCGAGGCGATCGGCAAAAAGGGAGACGCGTCGCCCATCTACCACACGCTGGTTGCGCTCCTGACGCAGCACGTGGACGTGTCGGACCTGCCGCAACTGCCCTACACCCAGCGTGAAGGCGCGCGTTTTATCCCCTCGGACGGCTACCAACGCAACCTGATCTTTCACACCGACAACGAAAAATACCCATTCCGCGGCATCGCTTTGGCCTGGCACCTGGCCCGTATTCCGTCGATTGTGTTAGGCGCGATTACCATTTGCCTGGCCTATGCCACTGCCTGGGCGGTTTTGCCCAGCCGGCGCTATTTTGCCACCGGCGTGGCCGCATTTGTGGCCTTTATCCCGCGCTTCGTCATCAACAGCGCTGTCATCAACGACGACAACCTGGTCGTGCCGCTGGTGACGGCCGCCATCTACGTTCTGGTACGCATCGTTCAAGGAAAAGACCGGCCGCGGGCCTTTGCCCTGTTGGGCATTCTGATGGGGGCGGCGGCCATCACCAAATACCACGCTCTGGTGCTGCTGCCCGAAGTCAGCCTGGTTTTGCTGGTGCTGGCCTGGCGCCGGCGCTGGACCTGGCAAACGTTTTTGCGTCGTTGGGGATTGGTGATGCTGCTGTTCCTGGTGGTGGCCGGCTGGTGGTTCGTCTTTCTGGTCGCCCGCTTCAACCAGGTAGCCGAACTGGGCCTGGTCAGGGGATTGATGGCGACCATGGGCGACCCGGTGGTCACCGAGGGCCTGGGTGACGTGTTCGACACGGCGCCGGGTCTGACCGCCGGCGGCACATTCGGCTGGCTCGATTGGGCCTGGATGCTGTTCCAGACATTCTGGATCGTGTCCGGCGCCCTGCAGGTCTCCGCCACGCCGTTGGTTTACCAACTGCTGGCCGGCCTGTCCCTGGTTGCCCTGGCCGGCCTGGCCTGGCGGCTGTGGAATGTGGTCGCCTCTCTCCGCCGGCCGGAAAGGCCGGCCACCGGTGCGCCTCTCCCGGAAACCGGTGTGCTCGGCTTTCACGTTTTGGTGTTCTTCGGCGTGGTGGTGATGCGTTACGTGCTGCAACAGGTGCCCCAGACGGCCCAGGGGCGGCACATGTACCCGGCGCTGGCGGCCATCGCCTTCTTCTTCGTGGCCGGCCTGACCGGCGCACTTCAGGCAGCCCGGACCGTCTTGCGGGGGATCGGTGACCGGTTGGGATCGCAGCCGCCGGTTGTGCGCCGGCCGGGAGCGGCGTCTTACGACGCCCCGGTCGCCGCCGGCCTGGGCCTGGTCCTGTTTGTGTTCAGCGCCCTGACGCCATCTCTGTTTATTCTGCCCATTTACCGGCCCTACATGCCGGTGGTAACTGCCAAAGCGGATCAAGTGGCCATTCCTCACCGGCTCGAAATCAGTTTTGAGAAAGGTCTCGACCTGGTGGGTTACGACCTGCCACCGGCCGGTCTCCAGGCCGGGCAGGTTTTGCCGGTGACCCTCTATTGGTACGCCGGTGCGGAACAGGTGCAGGACTACCTGGTTTACGCCTGTCTGCGCCGGC
>CAZHBM010000373.1:0-4090 GCA_964529945.1 uncultured Anaerolineales bacterium
ATAGCTGATGTGCACCGGGTTCAAGCAGGCAGCGGCAAAACTGTATTGACGGGCTTCCTGGCAATGTTGGGCTACCTGGGCACGCGTGACGGTCGGCTTGAGCAGGGTGTGATCGAGAAGGCGGGCGATATCCTCGGGAGACTGGACAACAATGGGCAACTGTCTGGCCATGGCTGGTTGGGATCCTTTTCTGATAAAGTGATCACATTGGGAAAACCATATACTGCGGCGATTAGTTTGTCAAGTTCGATGGGCGTGCAACCGGTATCGGGGGGCGTTTTCACCGGGTCTGCAACCGGGTGAAAGCATGTGGTCAACGTGCGTGCAAGCTGTGGTATAATGGAAAAGATGCGCGATACGGTTGCCGATTCGCTCTGGTTTTCGGCCTGCCGGAACCGTGGTTTTCCTCTTCGCCACCCGATGTTCGACGCGGGCCGACCGACAGCCAGCAAACCACTTCCAACGAAGGAGGTATCCTGTGCAGCAACTGAAACAGCCCTCGGTTTTGGTGGTCCCATTTTCGTATCCTGATTACCCGCCTGAAGATATCGACCGGCAGATTCATCTGTCGATGTTAGCACTGAAGGAAGCTGGTCTGGACGTGGTCCAGACGGCGCCTGTTTCTGAAGCGGCTGACGTAACGCCGGCTCGACAAAAGTTGCAGGCCGGTAATTACGATCTGATCGTGGCGTTGGCGGTCAGTTGGGTGGAAGCTCCCTTGTTTGTGTCCACGCTGCGCCCGTTTTTCCATCTGCCGATTCTGTTGTGGAGCCACACCGTCTATACCGAAAATGGAGTCGGTCTGACGTTAGGTGCGTTGCCGGCGGCCGGAGTGTTGCGTGAGACTCTGGAGGAAATGGAAGCCAGATTCTCCTTTGTCTACGGGATGCCTGGTCAGGCCGGCTTGATGCGGCCGATCATCTCCTTTGCCCGGTCCGCTGCGGCGAGACGCGCTCTGGCCGATTCTCGCGTGGGGCTGTTGGGCTATACCTCGATGGGCATGTACACAGGAACGATCGACCATACCCAACTGCGGCGCCAGGTAGGGCCGGAAATCGATCATCTGGATCAATATGAGTTGGTGGTCGCCTTTGAGACGATCGGTGATGATGAGGTCGAACCCATGTTGGCAAAAGCAGAGCAGTGGCAATGCAGCGACCGGATATCAAAGGCCGACCTGAGCCAGGCCTTCCGTATGTATCTGGCGCTGCGCTCATTGGCTCGGGCGCGCGACTGGGATGTGGTTACGGTGAAATGTCAATACGAACTATCGCGCACCTTTGGCCTGGCACCGTGCTTGCCGCTCTCGCTGTTGGGAGACGAAGTTGTATCCAGTTGCGAAGGCGACGTGCCATTGGCCGTGTCGCAGTTGCTTCTTCACGTTCTGACCGGCGAACCAACCAGTTACGGGGATCTGCACAACGTAACCGACACTCACATATTGTGGGGTGCCTGCGGGTTTGCCCCCCTGAGCTATGCCGAGGGCAAGCCAATTGTCAACAAGCACACGGCGCTGTATGAGGGGCTGCTGAACAGCTCACCCTACAAAACAGGTAAAGTGACCCTGGCCCGCCTGGGGGCGCGCCGCGGCCGGTTCAAGATGCACATCGCCACCGGGGAAGCCGAACTGCCACCGCCTTTCCACGAGGTGGGTTGTCCGACCTACCCGTTCGTCAACGTCGCTATGGACGGCGACCCCCACGCGTTTATGCAGGCCGTGTCGAGCCAGCATTACGCACTGGCCTACGGGGATGTGCGCAATGAACTGGAGACGTTGTGTAAGCTGTTGGACATCGAGGCGATTGTTACCTAGACGGTAAGCTGTGAAAATGCGGGCCGGACCGGTGCCTGAGCGGTCCGGCCTTGCTGTTTGGGGACAGGCAATGGCCGGGCCGCCGGTTACGCGTCGCGTTGGCGGCTGCGCTGGAACATCGGGGCCAGGGTGGCGTACAAATCCAAGTACTCCTGGTAGCCGCGCTCGTAGGTAGGGGCGGTTTGTGCATCGGGTAAGACGGGTTCTGCTAATCGGGTCATGCGGGTGGAGGCCTCCTCCAGGCTGGAAAACAGCCCGACCGCGGCGCCAGCCAACATGGCTGCTCCCAGTGACGATGATTCCTTAACCGCCACCGGAATCACCGGGCGTTGCAGGACATCGGCCTTGATGCTTAGCCAGAACCGGCTGCGGGCGCCGCCACCCAAAGCCCGCAACTCGCCGACCGGGCCGCTGATACTCTCCACGATTTCCAGATTCTTGCGCAGCATGTAGGCGACGCTCTCCAGTATGGCGCGCAGACAGTGGCCCTGGCCGTGCCTGAGGCTCAGCCCATAGAAGACGCCGCGGGCAGCCGAGTCAAATTCAGGACTGGCAGCTCCCATCAAGTGGGGCAGGAAGACCAACCCTTCGCTGCCGGGCGGAATCTTCTCGGCCTGAGCGGTCAGCAATTCATAAGGGTTGACGGCCAGTCGGCACGCCACTTCCCTCTCGGCCAGGCAAAAACGATCCCGGAACCAGCGCAATGCCATACCGGCCGTCTGACCGAAGGGGACAAGGCAATAGGCATCGGGAAGCGCGTGATAATGGGTGGGGATGTGCTGTTGCGGGTCTAAGATGAACCCGGACAGCGGGGCGCAGAGCGCCAATGCACCTCCGGTGGACTCGGTGACGGTACCCGGTTGTAGTGCACCGGCGCCGACCGCACCGGCAGTCTGATCCATCGACCCGGTGACCACAATCGTGGCCGGTGTCAAACCGGCTTGGGTGGCTGCGGCGGGTGTGATGTGGTCCACTATCTGACCAGGTTCGAGCAAAGAGCCCATCTGCTGGGACGAGATTTGCAGGTAGGTGAACATTTCCGGCCACCAGCAGCCGCGGCCGACGTCCAACAGCAGGCTTGAGGTGTGCAAACCCTTTTCGGCCACGTAACGACCGGTGAACCGGAACACGAGGTAATCTTCAAGCAACAGGAATCGGGCGACCCGATTGAACACAAGAGGAAAATTGCGCTGTAGCCAGAGGATTTTGCAGGCCGGCCAGGTGGGGACGATCTCCGGTTGGCCGGTAATAGCAAATACTTCGGCCGAACCGAAGTGATCGTTTATCAGAGCGGCTTCTTCAGTGGCGCGGTTGTCCAGCCAGACGATGGCCGGGAACAGCGGGTCGCCACAGTCATCCACCATTATCAGCGTTTCGCCCTGGCTGGAGATGGCCAGGGCGGCTACGTCCTCGGGCGGGTGGCCGGCGGCGGCAAGCGCGTCCCGAGTGGCATCACAGCAAGCCCGCCAGTAGACGTCGGCGTCCAGTTGTGTCCAGTCAGGATACGGGGTGTCCAGATCGTATTCGCGCGACGACTGACCAAGAATGCGGCCCTCCAGATCGAAGAGGACGGCCTTCATAGCGGTGGTGCCGGCATCAATGCCGAGCAGAGCTGTCATTAAACGATCCTCCCGAAGCAGAGCTCAGCAGAGGATGACGTCCACACCTCGCGCTCGCAGTTGGCCCACAAAATCGGGCGGAGCATCCTGGTTGGTGACCAGTTTGTTGATTCGGTCAATGGGCACAATCGGCGTCAACCCGGCAGCATCGATTTTGCTCGAGTCGGCGACGACGATTACCTCACTGGCAGCCTGTACCAGGGCGCGGTCCACTTCAGCCTCGAGCACGTTGGCGGTAGTGACGCCACGGGTGAGGCTGATACCATCGGTGCCCAAGAACAGCTTGTCGGCCATCAAGCCGGCCAAACCGCTGATCGTTTGCGGTCCGACGGACACGTCGTAGTCCGGCAGATAGATACCTCCCAGCACGATGAAATGGACATCCTTCCAACGGCCCAATTCGCGGACGACCTGCATCGAAGCCGAAATAGCAGTCAGGCGTCCCGATTCGATGATGGCTTGGGGAATGTTACGGGCGACCTGGTACACGGTGCTACCGGAGTCGAAAATGACACGGTCGCCCTGCTGGATCAACTGGGCGGCAGCACGGCCGATGCGCTCCTTCTCACGGGCACGGTGCTGTTGGCGGGCAGTACGGGCCTGTTCCGGGCTGGCGGTCGGAGTCAAAGCCGCGCCACCGTGCACACGCTGAATCAGG
>CAZHBM010000374.1:0-4075 GCA_964529945.1 uncultured Anaerolineales bacterium
GGGAGGCAAAGGTTCTGGAATCATGAAATGGTATCTATGAGTGGGCGAGGGAGAGCAGGGGAGCGAAGGGTCGCTTCCACCAGTGTCCTGTATGGGATTATCTTGCTCACCGCCTACGGAGTGGGCCATTGTTCGGTCATCGTCCTGGCCGGAACCAGTACCGAACTGGTTCAGCGCTATCTCAACTGGAACGAGAAGTCCAAAGGCGCGGTCATTGTCAAGAAGGTGTGCGGCGTTCTGGTGATCCTCGGCGGCCTCTACTTGATCTACGCCGCACCATAGAACTCCAAGGTCGTGGGATAAAGACCTGTATCGTGAGAAACGAGCTCTCTCTTGCGAAAGGAGAACAAAGATGGACAGAAGGAAATTCCTGGCAACGACACTGGCAGCAGGCGGTACCCTTGCGACGGCATCGACATCAGGTGCCGCTGAGAGCGGCAAGGCCATCAAAATCGTGGGCATATCGTGCAGCCCCCGCAAGGGAAAAAACGAGAGCGGCCGCATTGAGTTTCTGTCTTGATGCCGCCAAAGCCGTCGCTCCGGCCGTCACGACCGAACTAATCGAACTGGCAGGGCGCAACGTTGGTGTCTTTGATCCGGTCAATCCCAAAGCTACCCAAGGCGGTTTCGCGGACCTCATTCCCGTCTTGTCCGACTCGAGCGTGAGTGGCATCGTTGTTGGAACACCGGTCTATTTCGGTAACATGACCTCCCTATGCAAAGCCTTCCTCGACCACTGCACGGTCTTCCGCCAGCAGCAATTCGCCCTGGGCGGCAGGGTCGCCGGCATTGTTGCCGTCGGCGCCGCTCGCAACGGCGGCCAGGAACTGGCGATCCAATCCGTCCACGCGGCTCTGCTGTGCCAAGAGATGATCGTCGTCGGTGATGGCCGACCCTCAGCTCACTTCGGGGCCACGCTGGTGAACACCAACGACGATATCAGCAAGGACGAATTCGGCATCGACACCGCCAAGAACCTCGGCCGCCATGTCGCCGAAACCGCTCTACGGCTTGCGACTTGATGGAAGTCGGCTACCATCTCAATGGTGTGAGGCAATGATCGCTTGGAGGCCGGGATCGTGACGGACGTACTCATCGTGGCTGTTGCGGCATTCATCGCCTCGACCATTGCGGCGGTAACGGGGACCGGCGGCGGCATTATCCTGCTGCCTGTGCTGGTGACAACGCTTGGCGTTCGCGACGCTGTGCCGGTCTATACGCTGGCCCAGTTCGTCGGCAATCTCAGTCGAGTGGGATTCAATCGGCGCGAGATTCGGGTAAGAGTCGTGGGCTGGTTCGCCCTCGGCGCGGTGCCCATGGCCGTGGCAGGAGCCCTCCTGTTTGCCCGGACGGGCGATCAGACTCTCATGCGAATACTGGGTGTATTCCTGCTGGGCTCCGTGGTCTGGCGACGGTTGCGAGGCAGCCGGCCCAACGGCTTTCCCGTTCAGCGATTCACCCTCATCGGCGGTGTCTTCGCTTTCATATCGGCCCTGGTCGGCAGCGCCGGCCCGTTTCTCGCACCCTTCTTTCTTGCCTTTGGATTGGCGCGCGGCGCCTATATCGGCACCGAGGCGTTGGCGACCGCCATCATGCATGTGACCAAAATGGGAACCTATGGGTTGGCCGGGGTCTTTGCCGGGGACGCTGTGATGATGGGCCTGTCGCTGGGACCGATCATGGTCATCGGCTCATGGCTGGGCAAGCGGATCGTGGACCGCATCTCCGAACGCCTCTTCATCGCAGTTGTCGACACGGCATTGGTTGTCTTTGGTTTGCTGTTTCTGATCCGTGGCTGATTCTGGTGCTTCGCTCACCTACTGCTTGGCCGTCCGGCATCCGGGGCCGTCTTCGTGGCGACCCTCGTGCCAAGCCTGCTGTCGGTGGTAGTACCGACCACCCTATTCGTAGAGATGCGTATCGGTCCCGGCGAGGGCATCTTGTCCGGCCCGTCGATGAGCACACTCCAGGGGCCCTGCGTCCTCTCCAAAATCGCAACATCTTCCTGCTTGCTCCGCCCTTCACAGTAAAGTCTCTTGCGTCGACACTTCGGGATGAACACGACATGGTATTTGCATTCCCCTTTCGTATGCTTTAGGCTCTCATAGTCGTCCATCAGATCTCCTTTCTGTGAAACTTTGAGCGGTTCACAGTCCGAGAGTCTGGTGGACGACTCCTGTATCTGTCAAACTCTGTGAGTCCCCCGGCAGAGCCGGGGGTTACCTCTGTTACTAAACGACATTCTACGGAACTGAAACCCGCGGGGTATAGGTTGGGTAGGATCCGAAAGTATTGCAGGCGCGCGGGCATAAAAAAAGCTCTCTTAGATTCGAGAGAGCTTTGGCGTTCTGTGTTGCGGCTGTTATCTTTGTCGCCTCAGTCGCATTCCTGAAAAACCCAGACCGAGCATGCCGAGCAGCAAGGCACCGGGGAGAGGGACGAGATGGTCGGCCAAGTAGATGTCATCCATCGCGAAGTCATTGCCAGAAGCTACTAGATTTCTGTTAATGACAGATATCGTCGCCGGGCCAGTGGTGTCTGCCGTCCACGGCACATATAGCAGCTCCCAGGCCCCGACAGGACCCGATAACGTGACATCCCCGCCGACTAGATTTCCATTGATGCTGAATGCCAGTACAGCCGGGCTGATGGGATCCGCTCCTGCTTGAGGATAGACACTCGTCATGTATGCCGAGAAATAGTATTGTTGACCAGATGTCAACGCCGTCGTCTTGTCACTCCAAACCACGGCGCCTGCGTCGGCAGCACCGTTGACTATCATCATGTTTCCCGAACCCGTCGTATGATCTCCGAAACTTGCCCACGAGACGTGATAATCCGCAGGGTTAGTCCCGACACCATAGTATCCTTCGTCATATAAGCCGTAAGGATATCCATATGCGTAATCGGGGTCGTCACCAGTTAAAAGGTGGTAAGTGTAGTCGCTAGATGTCAGGTAAGGTGCCGACTCAAAGTCCTGCTGATAGAAGATGTCGGCATACGCCGGCGCCGCCACCAACGCAAGTCCGGCCACGACCGCCACCACAATGGTGGACCTTCTAAATCCATTCATCTTAAACCTCCTCATAGACTGCGTATTCACACAGTGATTCCGTACGTACCTTGTTCCTTGGATCTGGGTGAAGTGCTCAACCCAGAGATCGTCCCCGCCGTGTCTCCAAGAGGGGGGAGGTGGTCCTTATAGTATGTGTGGAGGTCCGCGGGGTGCGATTACCGCCGGGGTGAATTGAGAACCGCGCCAGAGGGACATTACGACGCCCCGGCCAGATCGCGCGGAGAATCCCGCCGCGTAAGACCTCGGCTGAACGAGACAGTAGACCGGCACGGGATGACAGTCTATCGAGAGCGCCTGGCCGTGCCCGATCTGGTAACGGCCACTGACCTCGTACCAATCCGGAAGACAACAGTTGAACTGTAGCTTCGCCATCGACGCAGCGGACTTGCACAGAAAGAGGCTGAGCAAGGCATACAGACACAAACTGAGACTGCTGGGGTCACCTGCTAGAACGACTTGAGGTTGCGTCTCACAGGTTGTTGCGGCCGCCGCGCTTATCTCGGGTAGGAAGTCGATCGACCCAAAACTCCAGGCCAATGCGTCGCCATGACTAATAGAGGTGATGGGAAGACTCGCCCCCGCGAGACCGTCAGGGGCACCAACCAGCGTTGCCTGCCGGCATCCAGTATCCGACCCGGACATGGGCATCATGTCGGCAGAAACAGTCGCCGGGACCGCCAGCAACGCGACAAGCACTGCGATAGTCCTTGCCCACTCTACCATCAGATCATCACCCTTTCGTTTCACCAACAGACACAACGACCTTAATCGTTGTGTTCTATGTTCTCCGATCGGCTAAGTCTCGTCTATGGGGTGTAACCCTACCTGGAGTTGTTGGATGTACTCCCCAAATCCGGACCCAGCCACTGTGGTCTGGGCTTGGGGCCTGATCCGCAGGTCCACTGCGACGACCTACTCGTTCGACATCTTGATTCTATTTTGGAGCGCTACTACCGTGAAAGTGCTGTCGGACTTTCGCCGCAACTTGGTGATCCGTCA
>CAZHBM010000375.1:0-4062 GCA_964529945.1 uncultured Anaerolineales bacterium
CCTTCTCTTTGATCAACCGCACCTCACCAAAGGCCCCGATATCGCTCAATGCCTGGTCAATCTTCTGGATCTGGTAGGCGTTGAGTGACTTCAATGGTCTCTGCAACTTGACGATGATGTTCCTTTGGTCTGCCGCAGTATCGCCGGTGTCTGCCACAACACGACTCCTATTTGCCCGGCAGCCTGTCTGCGAGGCGAAAAACAACCAGTGGTAGGCAGCAAGTAGCTTCCGGGGATTTTGCACCTCTGTCGAAGCTGTGTTAATACGCCTATTTGGTTTTTTTCCGGCACTCGTAGTGGACGAGTACTAACCGTGCGGACTTTGCGGCCGGCCGGACGGCCACTAATCTTAATATCGTAGACCCTTGTTGCGCTCCAGCCAATAGCCCTCCAGTACTATTCCATTTGTATACTCCAGTATATCACAAAAAGGGCTGAGAATAATTTCAATCTCATTTCAGTTTTGAGGCTTTGTTTCCCAAATTCGGGAAAATACGCTTTTTGGCACTCAGATTCTTTCAGTTTCCCCAAATGATGGGCGTTATCGCTCAGCCAATGGGCGCGGCTTGTTCGCGCGGGACATCTTGCGCCGGCGGATGAGTCGCCTGTTGTGCAGGCTCACGCCGGATGGTAGTTGCCCTGACAGTGAGGCAGATGGAACGGCCGGTTGTTCTCCCGGAGCGAGAGTGCTAAAATCGTACCAGAAAGGTGAACCATGCGATCACAGCCGGCAGCCCCAACACCGGCCAGGGTCGTCCAGGCTGCCGCCAACGTCAGCCATCCACCTACCCGACGCCCTTTAGCCCTCCGGCTCCCTTGGAAGGCTGTTGCCGCAACTGGTGAAAACATGCCGCTGGTTTCCGTTGTTATCCCGGCCTACAACAATCAAGATACTGTAGAAATCTGCCTGCGGGCCGTCTTCGGGTCCGACTACCCTACCTACGAAGTGATCCTCGTCAACGACAACTCCACTGACAAAACCTTGGCCCGCGCTCGGGCCTTCGACTGTCGTTTCGTTGACCTGGAGAAAAATCTGGGCGCCGCCGGCGCCAGAAATCGCGGTGCGGCGCTGGCTCGCGGTGAGATACTCTTTTTCGTCGACGCCGACGTTATCATCGAGTCGGATACGATCAGCCGCATCGCGCAGACCTTTCAGAACCAGCCGGACATCAGCGCCGTCTTCTGTTCGTACCAGAAAGACACCTGCCCGCAGAACTTCTGCTCCACCTACAAGAATCTGCTGCATCACTACACGCACCAAACCGCCCGCGAAGACGCCATCACTTTTTGCGCCGGGTTCGGGGCCATCCAGCGAGCCGCATTCGTTGAAATGGGCGGATTCGACGAGAGCTACCGCAGTCTCGAAGACATTGAGTTGGGTTACCGGTTGTCTCAAGCCGACCACGCAATCTACCTGAACAAGGCCATCCAGGTCACTCATTGCAAACGCTATTCACTGCTGGGCCTTATTCGCTCCGACCTGCTGCACAGGGCCATACCGTGGACGCAGATCATGCTGGATAAGCGCGTTTTCAGAAGCGACTTGAATACCAAGTCCGGCAACGTGGCCAGCGTCTTCCTGTCATACTGTCTATTGCTGAGCCTGCCGCTGGTAGGGTTCTGGGGCCTGGCTCGGGCCGGCTGGACCGGCCTGCTACTTGTTTTCCTGGCCGCGAACCGTCGATTTTACGCTTTCCTTTGGCAGGAAAAAGGGTTGTTCTTCCTCTTGAGAGCCATCCCGTTGAACTGGATGGGCTATTTGTACAGTGGCGCCGGCGCCGTTTGGGGCGGCTTAATCTATTTGCGCGATCTCGTGCAGCAGCGGAAGGTTGGTCAAATCGGCTGATGGATTTGTGGGCGCACGCGGATGCCCTGAGGGGCAAACCAGCTGAGGTCTTCCGCTTTTTGCCCGGTGGTGGTATCATTGGCCGCACAAGTGGCCCTTTGTCGATCGGGAAAGAAAGCGCCAATGAGCCGTTGTCCACCGGCATCGATGGACTGGGCGCCGATGGCGCGGCTCGACCCGGTCGTCTTTAGAGAAACATATGCACTGGCAACTTTCCGCTTACTCATACTTATATTTTTTGGCCGGTGTGGTTACCCTGGTAACGGCCTGGATGAATTGGCGCCGCCGGGACAACTTGGGCATGAAATCACTGGCGACGGCGCTATTCTTCGTGGCCTTGTGGGCGTTGGCCGGCGGCATAGAAATGGCGGCCACCGAACAACAGGCCAAAGTTTTCGCGGTAACTGTTGCCTACATCACTACCGACATCTTCGTCAACCTCACCCTCCTGTTTGTGCTGCAGTACTACCACCACGAGCATTGGCTTACTCCGCCCCGCCGGCTGCTGTTCTGGCTGATACCCGCCGTGGACGCCCTGGTGGTGGCCACCAATGGCTGGCACCATTGGGTGTGGCAACGTTTCGTCCCTGGTCCGGCCGGCAGCAATCTGATATTTTACCAACACGGTCCGGCCTACTACGTCTCCGTAGCCTACCAGACCGCCCTGGTTTTGCTGACGGTCTCAATCCTGGGTTACGAAATATTCCGCGCCCGCGGCCGGAAGCGTGACCGTGCCATTAAGATGGTTCTGAGTCTGCTGATGCCCCTGTTTGCCAGCCTCGTCTACGTGGTCTGGCCCAACCACACCACAGGCCTGGACCTGATGCCGATAGGGTTCTCCATCGGCGGCCTGTTCATTTCGTGGATTGCTTTCGAGGATCTGCAACTACAGGTCACCGTGCGCACCGGCGAGTTGGAGGACGTAGTTCACATCTTACAGGCCGAGATCGAGAGCCGGCGGCAATTGGAAACTGACCTGCGCCGGACGCGCGATTCGCTGGCCACACATCTGGCCGACCAGAGCCAGAAGCTGGCCGGTCTCTACAACCTGATCTTGATGGCCAACCAACCACTGGAGATGCAAACACTGCTGAGCCAATCGCTGGCCCGCATTCGATCCGTGTTAGGTTGCCGGGCCGTCTGTTTCTATTGCATCGAGCCAGATGGCTTTGAGCTGGAAGCCCAACAAGGGCTGCCGGCTGCCACACAAGCCGAGCTGCAAAGATTACCCACTGGCTGGTTGCCTGATGGCCCAGACGTGCGGGCTGACGTCAATATCGCCGATTCTACGGATTTGCCCCCCACGTTCACCAACGCCGGTTTGGGTGCCTGTTTGTTCAAACGGGTGAACCTGCCGGCCAGAAAGCCTGGGCTGCTAGGCGCCGTCTGGGGCAGCCCACATAGCTTCGCTGTGGAGGACATCGCCCTCTTCGGCACGCTGGCCGACGGCCTGGGTGTCATCTTGGAAAACTCCCGCCTGCGAACAGCGGTCACCGAAAACGCTATCGCGGCCGAGCGCAAGCGCCTGGCGCGCGACCTGCACGATTCGGTGACGCAATCCTTGCACAGCCTGGTATTATCGGCCGAAACCGCCAATCACCTACGGCAGAGCCGGCCGGACCACCTGGAAGGCATCTTGCGGCATTTGGCCGGCGGCGCACGGCAGGCGCTCAAAGAAATGCGACTGTTGCTGTACGAACTGCAGTTGACCCCCTCCCGGGAGACGGATTTAGCACAAGCCTTGCAGACGCGCCTGGACGCGGTCGAACACCGGGCCGGCATTGACGTGCAACTGGAGAAAGAGGCGGGCGCAGCATGGCCTCCAGCGTGGGAAGATGACCTGTACCTGATCGCGGTCGAAGCCTTGAACAACGCCATCAAGCATGCCCGGGCGTCCAGGGTGGCGGTACGATTATGCGGCAACGGCGGCGGTTTTCAGATGCACGTCATCGACGACGGCTGCGCTTTCGATCCGGATACCGAAAGTGGGTATGGCGGGGGCATGGGCCTGAAGACCATGGCCGAGCGGGCCGAAAAACTGGGCGGCCGGCTCAAGATCGATTCACAGCCCGGTGAGGGCACTTGTGTCTCTTTTGTGGCTGAGGCGCCGGCCGTATCGGCAGCCTCTCATTCCGCGCCGGAGGACAGCCTGTGAATACACTTCGCGTTCTGGTCGTCGATGACCATCCAATGATGCGTGAAGCCTTGTGTACGGC
>CAZHBM010000376.1:0-4042 GCA_964529945.1 uncultured Anaerolineales bacterium
CGAATCAAGACTGTTCTTGGGCAGCGTGATATACAGGTCGGAAAAGGACAAGACCAGCAGGTCGGCCACGGTCTCGCTTTCCGGCGAGCCTTGCACGCAGTGCGGCGGGTAGCTGGCAAACTCCAAGGCATTCGGAACGTGCGTATCCTGCGGCAGGAGGAAGTGACGGACGCCGGCGGCGTAGGCGCGCTCGAACAGGGAAACGATGGGAGCGACGATACCGGCCACTCGGGAGCTGGCCAATGCTCCCTCGCAGCAGAAGCCATTGGTGACGTCAACTGCCAACACTGCCACGGAGGTAGGATTCTCGTCCAAGATACTCCTCAACGGGACAGGCTGCAACTCGTTGTACCAATTGGCGAGATATTCAAAAAATGGCCGACTTCGAGACAACAGTTGTTGGCTATCCATAGATGATCCTCCTCACTCCTTGGAGCGCCGCAGGTCACAGGGGCGCGTGGACGATTGATGTGGTTGGCAAAAAATGGTCCTCGATGACCACGGGCGTTGCGGTTTGAGTATAGCGACTGAGTCCCGGCTGTCAAACGCTTGCCTTGCCCGCGTCCCTTGGTTAAAATGAACCCAGAAGCGGGAGGTCACAATGAGCCGGGAAAAGATCCTTATTGTTGACGATGATACTCACATTGTTGAGTTGACCTGCCTCTACCTGGAAAGTGAAGGCTTCAAAGTCGTTTCGGCCGGCGCGGGCAACGCGGCTTTGCAGATGCTAGAACGTGAGAAGCCGGCGCTGGTAGTCTTGGACCTGATGTTGCCGGAAATGGATGGCTGGGAAGTGTGCCGCCGGATACGAACAAAGAGCCACGTTCCCATCATAATGCTGACCGCGCGTACTGAGGATATAGACAAGATTGTTGGGCTTGAATTGGGGGCGGACGATTACGTCACCAAGCCATTCAACCCACGAGAGCTGGTGGCACGGGTCAAAGCCGTGTTGCGTCGCAGCGACGGCCAGAGTGATGCAGAGGATGAGATGCACCTCGGTGGGTTGAAGGTTCTGATTTCGGCGCGCGAGGCGATTGCACGTGGCAAGGTTCTGCCGCTGCGCGCCAAGGAGTTTGACCTGTTGGTTGTCTTTTTGCAGCACCGCGGTACGGTCCTGAGTCGGCAGCAACTGCTTGATCTTGTCTGGGGTTTTGATTATTACGGCGAGACTCGCACCATCGACGTCCATGTCGCCCGGCTTCGCCGCCATCTGGTGGACAGCGGCGCCAACATTGATACTGTTTGGGGCGTAGGCTACAAATTGGTGGAGGCGTGATCGTGTCCAGTCTTCGCGGGCGATTGTTGCTGTCCTACCTGGTCGTAATCGGCATCTGCTTGATTCTGGTGATCTTAACACTGGTAGTGGTGGCACGCCCCGTTCAGGAGCGCCTGCTAAGAGCCCGCCTGGCTGCCCAGGTGGGTGTATTGGCTCCCCGCCTGCGATTGGGTTTGAGACAACAGTCGCTGTCTTTGGACGAACTGTCAGCGGCACTAGAAGCGCGGCCCGCAACAGACGATCTGCACTGGCTGATCGTTGACCAGAACAGTCAAGTATTGGTCGATAGTGCTGGCAATTGGGTTGGCCAGGCGACGCCCTTTCCTTTTGATCCCAAGGCAGCCGGTTCGCGTGCCTCCAACGTTTCGCCCGGTACTGGCGGGACATCTTGGATATATGCGGCGGTGGCATTGGGCCAAGCGGACACAGGGAGCCATCTTTGGTTGGTAGGAATTGTGCCGCGCCCGCGTTCTACGCTGCGACTGCTGGGAGAATTGGGTCAAGGCCTGCTGCTGGCCGGGGGGTTGACCTTTGTTTTGTCTGTTCTGTTGGCGCTTGTGATTGCCCGCTCGGTGGCCCGGCCAATGCACAAGATGTCTGAGGTGGCCAAGACTATTGCTGCCGGATCCTATGACCAGGCCCAGGCGATTGACGTTAGGGGTCCCGATGAAGTCCAGGTCTTGGCGAAAAGTCTGCAAGCGATGGCCACTCAAGTGCAGGCCAGCCAACAAGCGATGCGTGATCTGGTGGTGAATGTCTCCCATGACCTGAAGACTCCGCTGACGTCGGTTCAAGGATTTGCCCAGGCATTGCTTGAAGACGTTACCCAGGACGAGGTTGCACGTCGCCGTGCGGCAACCGTCATTTACGAAGAGGCTAGCCGGATGGCCCGCATGGTCGATGAGCTGGGTGACCTTGCGCGCATCGATTCGGGCCAAATGCAATTGACGAGAGAGCCGGTTGACGTGGCGGCTGTTGTGTTGGGCGTGATTGAGGCGCTCAGGCCACTGGCGGAGGAAAAGGGCATTAGTGTTTTGCACTCCGGGGCGGACCGCCCAATCGTGCTGGGTGATGCGGACCGGATCAGGCAGGTGATTACCAATCTGCTGGATAATGCCCTTAAATACTCGGTTGACGGCGGGCAGGTGCAAATTGAGACTCGGATGATTGGAGCGGCCGGCGGACGGGCCGCTCGGGCCAAGAGTTGGGTGGGATGGCGCAAGCCGGAAACAAGTGAGTCTGGAGAGCAGAAATGGGTTCTGATCAACGTAACTGACAATGGGCCGGGAATTCCGGCCGAAGAACTACCACGTATATTCGAACGCTTCTACCGCGTCGACAAATCGCGAACATCCGGCCGTGGCCGCGGCTTGGGTCTGGCGATCGCCAAAGAGATCGTGTATGCTTCTGGCGGCGAGCTGGGGGTCGAAAGCGTGGAAGGGCTGGGAACACGCTTCACGGTGAGGTTGCCGGCGAAGGACGATGTCCTCAGCAAAGACGCACCAACGATGAAGTAGCCGCCGGCAAAATGTTTCACGTGAAACAATGAGGGATTCAATTGACGAAAATATGCGATTATCAGAATAGCCGTTATCGCTATGAATTTTGGGAAGGCCAGGGGCGCCAGTACGAGGATTTGGTGGAACGGCTGGCTTTACGGGCTTTGCTGCCGCCCAATGGAGATACCCTTATCGAGATCGGCGCCGGCTATGGCCGGCTGGCCCCGCTGTATAGCGGCTATCGACGTGTCGTCTTACTCGATTATGCGCGAACACAACTGGAAGAGGCTCAACGGTATCTAGAACGTCCAGAGCGTCATATTCTGGTCGCTGCAGACATTTATCAACTGCCGTTCGTAGACAACCTGTTTGACACGTTGACCATGGTACGTGTGATGCACCATTTGGTGGATGTGCCCAAAGCTTTGCGGGAGCTGTGGCGGGTCTGCCGGCCTGACGCTACCAATGTGATCGAGTATGCCAACAAGCGCAATCTGAAAGCTATCTTCCGCCGGCTGTTAGGACTTCAAGCCTGGAACCCCTTCGATCCTCAGCCGGTTGAATTCGTCGAGCTGAATTTCGATTTCCACCCTGATTGGATGCGAAATCAGTTCCGGCAAGCTGGATTCGACCTCGAAGCCATTCGCACGGTTTCCCACCTGCGTGTGCCCATCTTGAAACGAATTGTGCCGGCCGGCCTGTTGGCAGCCGGCGATCGGGTGTTGCAACCGACTGGGCGCTGGTGCCAGCTAACGCCCAGCGTCTTTGCGCGACTGCGGGCGATCAAGCCGGAGGTAAATGCCCCCCCTGAACCCATTCAGGATATCTTCCGCTGCCCAAGTTGCGGCGGACAGCCCCTGAAGCCCATTCACGAAGCTTTGGCCTGTCCCTCTTGCGGGCTGCACTGGTCGACCCAGGGGGGAATCTTCGACTTCCGGACACCCCTGTGACCCGAGTGTTTGACTTGTCATAATATTTTTATGGCTCGCCGTTCTTCTGTCCCCGCCGGGTTGCCTCTTGCGGGGGCGCCGGCGCATAGAACCTTGTAAAATTTCGTGAACTATGTTATGATAAATGGAGCTTTTTGACCCCTTCGCCAACTGAACTCATGTCCTTGAGGAGGGTTCCCCATGATGCTCTGGAACAAGCAGCACGGGCGTCGGCTTGTGATATTGTTGTTTGTCGCACTTGTTTTTGCTTCGACGGGGGCGTTGATGGTCTATGCAGAAGACACGGCGCCGCAGTCTGCGGCCATACACGTGTC
>CAZHBM010000377.1:0-4016 GCA_964529945.1 uncultured Anaerolineales bacterium
GAGGGAGGCCATATCGCCTGATGTGATCTTTCCCCGGATATCACCGTCTCCGCTCGTTGTGTTGGGTAGGTATCGGTAGGTAATCAGGTAGCTATTGCGGGTTCTGTTGTAGGCCACATCCGGGTATTGGCGAATTTGATTTTCACCGGTGGCGATATTGTGCCAACTTTGGAGCGCGCCGTCGCTGGCTCGGACTCGTTGGGCGGCAATATCTTGAGTCGTGCCTGTCCAGGTGTTCTGGTAGGCTACCAGGTATTCGTCATCCTGACTGTTGTAGGCAACCGCGGGATAATACTGCTGCGGGTTAGCATCGTTAGTGATGTTGAACTCACTGCTGATGAACGAACCATTCCAATTGACACGTTTGGCGCGAATATCATGATCAGTAGAGTTGAGTTCGTAGGTGTAGACAATGAGATACTCATCTTGAGCACTGCTGTAAGCCACAGCCGGGTGATAGCGTTTCTGACCGGCGCCGGTGGCCACTGTGAAACTGGAGGAGAGCGTGCCGTCCCCTTCCACCCGGCGGGCGTAGATGTCCCACGTGTTTGTTCCTTGGGTATTTTTCCAGACGACCAGGTATTCGTCGTGGCTGCTGTTGTAGGCCACAGCTGGCATTTCGTTGGGAATGCTGTCATTCCAGATGTGGAGGAAGGAGCCCAGTGGCGGAGAGGTGCCAGGCTCAGAAACCTTCACCACAAAGGCGTCTCGTTCCCCGTTGGTGGTTGTGTCGGGACCGATGGTGGCCGGGAAGTCGCTGCCGTACCAGTTAGTGCCGGTTACGTAAGCGTTGTCGTTGCCGTCGACGGCAACGCCTGCGCCGCTGGACCCGCCACCGGTCAAAAAGCCGGCGTAGTCCACGGAACCGTTTGTCGCCAGCCGGACCAGAATGGCTTCCTGGGGAGCATCATAGCTGGTTGGCTGCCAGTTGGTGACGAGGAAGTCGGTCGAGTCCGTCTGCCCGGTGAGGTAGGCCCGACCCAGGCTGTCCACAGCCAGGTCGCTGCCAAATTCGTTGCCGCTGCCGCCGATGTACGTGATGTAGCTGGAGGCGGAACCAGCCGCATTCAACTTGACGACCGAAGTGTCAGTGCCGCCGTGGGGGCCGAAATACGTATCTACCGACACATAGGCATTGTTGCCGCTGTCCACCGCAATGCCTGTGCCGGAATCGGCATTGGTCGGGCTGACCGTATCACCGATATACGTGGCATATACCAGCCCCGTGCCGCTGGTGTTCACCTTGGCCACGAAGGCATCGCCGCCCCCGTTGTAGCTGGTATCATAAGCGCCAAAGGTGACAGGGAAATTATTGGATGTGGTCTTGCCGGTGACGTAAGCATAGCCGCCGGCATCCACGGCGATGCTGGCACCATCGTCATCTCCGGTACTGCCGCCGATGTATTGCACATAGGTCAGGGCCGAACCGGCCGCATTCAATTTGCCCACTGAGGTGTCCCTACCGCCGTAGGGGCCAACACTCAAGTCAGCCAGCACATACGCATTGCCGCTGGTGTCAACTGCAATGTCCTTGCCCGTGTCTACGTTGGCCAGATTGACCACATCACCGACGTAGGTGGCGTAGACCAGCCCGGTCCCAGCTGCGTTGACCTTGGCCACGAAGGCATCGCCGCCTCCATTATAGCTGGTGTCGTAGGCGCCGCCGGTCACGGGAAAATTGCTGGATTCAGTGTAGCCGGTGACATAGGCACAGCCGCTGCTGTCCACAGCAACGCCATAGCCGTAGTCCTCACCGGAGCCGCCGATAAACCCGGCATACATCAGGCCGCTGCCATCAGCCTTCACTTTGGCAATGAAAGCATCCCCGTTATAGGGTCCGCCGTTGTGACTGAGGTCCGGCCCCACCATCACCGGAAAATCGGCAGTGGAACGAGTTTCTCCGACCACGTAGGCGTAACCGCTGCCGTCAACCGTGATGCTGTAGCCGTTTTCGCGTGCCGACCCACCGATGAATCCGGCGTAGACGATGACTGCCGGATCCAAAATCAGTGCATGGCTCGGGTCGAAAGCGCCCAGTTGGAAGCCATAGGTGTGGGCGTTGCCTGCAAATGTGATTGGACTGTAGCCGGCCTGCACCGGCACCCGTTGCCCGTCAATGATTTGATAGGCAGTTGGAGCGGCATCCAGGAAGCTGGCGGCGGGGGTAGTGACTTCAATCTGACCGCTTGGGCCTATTTGAACCGAGGTAGCTCCCCGATAGGCCAGTTGGATAGCAGTGGGGTCGGCGCCGGGCCGAACGGAAAAATGGTACTTGAGCTGGTTATCCTGGATGGTGTACACCAGGTCGATGCCGGGCCAGACCTGAGGGTAAACCAGCCGGTCATAGGTGGCCAGACCGACTAGCCAATCTTCTGGCGATCCGCGGAAATACGACACCACGGCCTCGGTTGCGGCCTGGCCGACGGGCAGCGCCTGGCCATCCACAAAATCGAGTTTGACCACCCAACGGTTGAATCTGTCTGCATAGCCACCATCCTGATCGAGAGCGATGGTAACACCTGTTGGGGTGAAGTAGAGGGCTTTGTGTCGTCCTTGGAGGTAATATCTGACAGTTGAGTCTAGCTGGCCTTGGTTTTCGACGAAGTAGAGCCTCGTTGCTCCCAGTTGAAGCGGTTTCTCTTCACCCCAGTCCGCGCGAGCCTGAGTCTGCCCTGCTCCCAACAGAATCAGCGCACAGCATATAACGGAAGCAACCTGCGCCAATTGACGGTGTCCTGCATTGAGCAAGTGAAGTCTCAACATGGCTGTCTCCTCTCTACAGAAGATGGACCAGTTTACCTACTTATGGCGAAGGAGGGATCCTCTCTGTGTAGCTGTCGTTCGTGTTGGGATCTTTGAACTGTGCATATGGCGTGCATCTTATCGTGTACCAATATGTGTTGGTGTCAATGGGAATGGCTGTGGTGAAAGCTTTGGTCTCTCCCGGCTTCAGTGTCACAATGTGAGTGTAGAGAGATGGGAAAGATGTCTTGCCGCCGCCCACAGATTTGGTTCTCTCGACCACGCAGTTCAACTGGACGCTGGCCCCGGACACGTTGTCCGGGCCGTGATTGGTGATTCTGGCGAAGAGTGTGCCCATGGGCTGGCTGTCCGGATACAGGTCTGTCACCGCCAAGTCAGCGGTAACGATTCCCCAAGAACTCCCCCCAGGTGGTGGGGAGGGAGATGTCGGTGTGGGGCTGCCTGCGACTTGGACCGTCACCTTTTTCTCGTTAGCTCCGGCGTCGTGGGCCACGTGCAGCACATACACTGAGGTGGTTGTCGGGCAGATCTTCTTGGTGCCGTCCCCAACTACACCGGCGCCGTCCAGATGCACCGCGTTGGCGTGTTCCACGTGCCAGCGCAGCGTGGTGCAGTCACCGGATTTGATGTTGTTGTTATCCACCCAGAAATCGATGACAACCGGTTGGGTCGGCTGCGCGGGCTGGGGCGCTGGCGTTGGGGGTTCGACGGGGGTTGGTTCTGGCGGTGGCGGTTCTCCCGGCTCTGGCTCACGCGGGAAGACCTCGATGACCAGCTCGCGGCCGTCGGCGAAGTCGCCGGCTCCGGCTTCCAACATATAGACCGTGGTTTCTGGCGGGCAAACTTCCCGTTCGCCAAAACGGTTTACCGGCTCACCGTTCAGGAAGGTATGGACCTCTATCTCATCGGGCACTTCAATACCCCACACCAATACGGTGCACTCTCCAGCGTGGATTTCCGTGCGTTCGGAATGGAGGAATATTTCAAAGGGAGCTCCGCCTGGCATTTCCTCCGGTTTTCGTCCGGGGGGCTCTTCCGGTATCTCTTCTTCGGGGGGAGGGGGTTCATCAGCGAAGTCGGGTTCACCCTCTCCGACTGTCACCAGCAGTTCGCGGCGGTCCATTGAATCGCCCAGATCCAACTCAAGTACGAAGGAGGTTGTCTCACCGGGACACTCTTCCATCTGTGCGACTCGTTCCACTTCCTGCCCGTTCAGGAGCACCAAGAATCCACCTTCCGTTTCCTAATGCAGT
>CAZHBM010000378.1:0-4006 GCA_964529945.1 uncultured Anaerolineales bacterium
TCTTGTTTTCACCCCCTTTCGGACACGTTTCTCTTTTCTCTCGCGGTTTGGAAAGCAACCTGGAATATCGAGGGTCGCCACGGGCTGGGATGTTTGGGGTCCAATGAGGCAAATCGTCGCTGCCAGAGTCGTTCGAGAATATCCGGGCACGTTTACAGGCTGTTGATGGCACCTAATCTGATACACAACCAGATGTACGTTCAGGCGGCCGATTAAGCCGTCTCCGGCCGGCACGTTGAGCTCTCACGCACGATGAGCTGGGGTTCGAGCCGAATGGCTGCCGGCCGCTCAGCCGGGCCGTCAGTCTGTTGTCGGGAGGCTTCAATCATCTGAATAACCTCCTCTACCGCCGTTGCCCCCAGCTCTTGTGGGTTCGGCCACACGGTGGTCAGTGAGGGCAAGAAATAAGCTGCCTCAGCAATGCCATCGAAGCCCACCACGGCCAGGTCGTGTGGCACCTGCAGCCCTTTGCGACTGGCAAGCCGCAGCACGTGAAGCGCCATCTGATCGTTGGCAACAAATACGGCATCCATCTCCGGGTATTTTTCCAGTAACTCCAGAAAAGCAGGTTCGGCACTGGCCGAGGACCAGTTGCCTTCAGTCCAACGATCGCTGTTCACGGCGATGCCGGCTTCATTCAGAGCCGCCTGCCAGCCGGCTTTGCGCCGGCAGGCCTCCCACCAGTTCAGAGGCCCGGCCAGATGTCCGATGTGACGTCGCCCCTGTGCCAGCAAATGTTCGGTAGCCATCTTGCCGCCGGCATAGTTATCAACCGAAACCACTGCGATGCTTTCTTCCTGATGCATCGTTAAGAAGATGATAGGAATCGGCAGGTCCGGAACGCGGTCACGAAACCAGCTCCGGTTGTTGCCAACCTCCGAGACGGCCCAAATGATGCCGTCCACCTGGCGCGATAGAAGCGAATTGAAGATTGGCTCGACTTCAACGCCTTCAAATCGGGGCAGCTCCTTCAATAACAACGAATATCCGCGTGCCTCTGCCTGTTCGGTGATGCCGCTAAGCGTATAGGAGGGACCGATATATTTCAGTCCGGCAGTCACCACGCCGAGCGTATAACTGCGGCGTCGTATCAGGCTGCGGGCGAGGGCGCTGGGGTGATAACCAAGGTGTTCAATCGATTCCAAAACTCGTTGGCGGGTTTGGTCCGCTACATCGGGGCGGTCATTGAGGACTCGAGACACGGTCTGAGTAGAGACTCTGGCGTGTTGCGCCACCTGTTTGATCGTGACCCGTTGATTGAGCACCATATCCGGCACTGACCTTTTTCCGGTTATTTTATACTGTTAACGTTCCCGGGAACGTTAACAGTATAGCATATCCAAGTGCTCATGTCAACAATACGCCGTCTTTCCCCTTACCTGACGGGACTGCTCTTAAGCCTGGATACATCCACAAGCAGGCCTACACAGCCTCGCGTGATCGCCAGACCACATCGGCCCCAGCGGTCGCGCGGCAGACATAAATGTGTGCCGCAACTTCCGTCTGCCGATAATAGCAGATGCGGGCATACTCCGCAACTCGGCTGGCTGCATCGGCCGCCACCAGCGCCACCGCACAACCCCCAAAACCAGCGCCGGTCATTCGGGCTCCATAGCAGCCTGCCTGATGCCGGGCACAGTCGACCATTATATCCAACGCGTGGCTCGATACCTGGTAGTCGTCCCGCAGACTGACGTGGCTGGCCCACATCAACTCTCCCAGCCGGTTGGCATCGTCTTGACGCATGGCTTCGGCGGCTGCCAGTGTACGCGCATTTTCGGTCAGGATATGCTTCGCTCGTCGTCTGACTACCGGGTCCAAGGCCTGCGCTCGTGCTTCAAAGTCAGCCATCGTCACATCTCGCAGAGCCGGAACGCCGAAAAAGTCAGCCGCTGCCTCACATTGCGCCCGTCGTTCGTTATAGGCCGAGTCCACCAATCCGCGGCGAGTGTTTGTGTCCAACACCAATACCACTGTACCTGAGGGCAACGGCACTGATTGCAGCGCCAGCGAACGGCAGTCGATCAACAGCGCCTGTCCAGCCACCCCGGCCGCAGAAATCAACTGGTCCATGATACCGCAATTGACGCCCACCCACTCGTTTTCCGCCCGGCGTGCCAACTTGGCCATCTCGACGGGCTGCCAATCGAAACCCGACACAACCATAAACGCCTTGGCGATTGCCAGTTCGAAAGCCGCCGACGAGGACAGGCCGGCGCCGATGGGAATGTCACCGGCCACCACTCCTTCCCAACCGACCAGCGAGTATCCGGCCTGCTGCAAGGCCCAGGCCACTCCTTTGGGATAATCCAACCAATCCGGTTCTTCTGGCCCACGTTGCAGGTCTAGCAGCGAAAAGGTCCCGCGACTGGCATAGCCCACCGAAAGCAGGTGGACTTCCGGTCGGCGAAGGGGTCGCAAAGCCACCCAGATGGCACGGTCGATGGCCATCGGCAATACGAAGCCGTCGTTGTAGTCGGTGTGCTCACCGATCAGATTCACCCGGCCCGGCGCGCGTACTACCACCGCCGGTTCACCTCCATACCACTGATCGAAAGCCTCCAACACCATTTCCAGCGACAAGGTGTTACTCACCTCTCTGAGAATAGTGCACGTCCGATAACTGGCGCAGTTGTTCAGCTGCCTGTTCGGCCGTCAGGTCACGCTGCGCCTCGGCCAGCATCTCGTAGCCCACCATAAATTTCTTGACCGTCGCCGAACGCAGCAACGGCGGGTAGAAATGGGCGTGCAACTGCCAATAGGCGTAATCCTGCCGATCCATCGGGGCGCCGTGCCAGCCCATTGAGTAGGGAAAGGGCACCTGGAACAGGTTATCGTAACGGCTCAACAAGTGTTTCAGTGCCAGTGCCAGGGTGTCGCGTTCCGCCGCCGACAAATCAGGCAGCCGCAAAACGTGCCGTCTGGGCAATAACAACGTCTCAAAAGGCCACACGGCCCAGAACGGCACAAGGACGAGCCAATGTTCATTCTGAAAGACCACCCGTGTCTCGGCCGCAGACTCAACGCAGGCGTAGGCCAGCAGCAATGGTTCGGCATTGTCTTGGTAGTAACGTTTTTGCTGCTCGTCCTCACGCGTCGGGAGGTTGGGCAGGGCGGTTCCGGCCCAAATCTGACAATGCGGGTGGGGGTTGGAACAGCCCATCATAGCGCCCTTGTTTTCGAAGACCTGCACCCAGCGGTAACTGGCGCCCAATTCGGTCGTCTGTGCCGCCCACACGTCAACGACTGCCCGTACCTGCTCCAACGGCAATTGCGGCAGAGTCAAATCGTGCCGCGGCGAGAAGCAGACCACCCGGCACGTTCCAGCTTCGCCTTGCGCCCGCAAAAGCGGGTGGGAGACGATCGTTTTGGTCCCCGTGTCCGGCACAAGCGGTGAGAAGTCGTTGGTGAACACAAATGGGCCACGGTAACCCGGATTGCGACTGCCGCCGGCACGCGTGTTGCCCGGACATAGATAGCAATTGGGATCGTAGGTTGGCTGGTCAATATCTGGAGGTGGCTCAACCTGTCCCAGCCAGGGGCGCTGGGTGCGCTGTGGCGAGACCAACACCCATTCGCCGTTTAAGGGGTTGTAACGCCTGTGAGGAAATTCCTGAGCGGCCCCTGCATTCACGCGCTTTGTTCTCCCCGCTCCAGTCGTTGCCAGGCCGCCGGATGTCCAACCACCGGGCGTGCTCGATCAAGCCTTTCGCTGCAGTGCTTCCCACTCAATCTCAGGCGGAGCCCAGTAGTTGCATTGCGAATCGCAGGCCAGTTGTTGTCGCCAGGTCAGGCAACCCTGGCATCCATCTTCACAGTTGCACCCGGCGCGGATCCTGCTCTTGATCTTCATTGTGTCTTCCTCTCTTTCGACAGGTACCGGCAGCCGACGCGCCGCCCTTTTTGGAGCGGCGCGTCGTTTCCACAACACCAGTCTTCTAGCGCAGGCACGTTGGATCAGCGGCGCAGCAGTTGCAGAAGTTCCGCTGTCGGTTGCCGTCACCCG
>CAZHBM010000379.1:0-3980 GCA_964529945.1 uncultured Anaerolineales bacterium
GGGGTCAACCTGATCGTAGACCTGATCACCATTGGACTCGATCCCCGGCTGCGCTAGCCGGTTCTGTGATTCGACGCTTGCCCCCAAAGGGCGGCAGGCAGATTGGGAAGCAACAAAGAAATGGCGACATCCAGGCGAGCCACTCCCCGCGAATCGCGGCGTGCAGCCCATAGGCGCAACCTGCAGCCCTTGTTTCACTACCCAGGGGCGCAGCTGGCCGCATTGCTGCTGCTCCTGATTCTCGGTATGGCTTTGGCCGCCCCGCTCCTGAGTCGTCAGGCGCCCAACCTCACTCAACCGTCCCACCAATTGCTGCCACCCGGCCCCGGTCACCCTTTGGGCACCGATTTGTTCGGCCGGGACGTGTGGAGTCGCCTGGTGTGGGGCGGCCGTTATTCATTGACAGCCGCCCTGGCAGCCATTGTTCTGTCCGTCATCCCCGGTACGCTCCTGGGGTTAACCGCCGGCTATTTGGGCGGCGGTGCGGACCGCGTGATGATGCGCATCGTCGATGTCTTGCTGGCCGTGCCCAGCCTATTGTTGGCGCTGGCGCTCGTGGCGGCTCTCGGCCCCGGATTGGTTAGCGCCGCCCTGGCGGTCGGTCTGGCCGGCATCCCCCGTTTTGCCCGGGTGACGCGGGCCAGCGCCCAGAGCGTGCGATCGGCCGGATTCATCGAGGCAGCACGCGCCGCCGGCGCCCGTGATGGGCGCATTGTCCTGCGCCACGTCCTGCCCAACACGGCCAGCACGGTGCTCGTTCTCGGGGCGCTTGAGCTGGGTTACGCCTTGCTGAACATCGGTGCGCTGAGCTTCTTGGGCCTTGGCGCCCAGGCGCCCCTCCCCGAGTGGGGATTGACGCTGGCCGAAGGACGCGCATTGCTGCGGCCCGCGCCGTGGGTGGCGATTGCGCCCGGAATGGCCATCACCCTGAGCGTTTTGTCCCTCAACCTGTTAGCCGACGCTTTCCAAAACAGGTTCGTCTTGCGCCGATGAGGCCGGCCAGGGAGAGATTGGCCGGGTCAGAAAGGGCCGCCCTCGAACCGCAATTTGGCAGGCCACACGCCTTCGGGTACAATGTTGTCCAGCCTGTACTGACCGCTGTGTCGCAGGCGCCTATCCCGAAACCTCTATGGTGGCACAACAGAGACACGTAGGCAATCTGGCCGTCCTTCTGGGCGTCAGCGCCGGTTGCGTCCGGGCAGTTCCGCCGCGTGAGACGCCCTTGGCCCGCACCTACACCAAAAAGAGACGTGGCTCATCTGTCGAGTTCATGCTTTCGCCTGCAATGACCGAGCGGCACTGGTTTGCCGAGGATTCGTGACAATGGAAAACAGACACCAGCCGCCAACTGACGGAAACAGGCACGCAACGTCGGACCACATGTCCCTGACCGGCTGCATGCTGGTGGCGCTGCTGACGACAGCCTTCATCGTGGGCGGTCTTCTAGGCGGATTGGGTGGCGGCGGATTGATCCTATGGGCCACAGGCCTGGACCTGGCCGCACGCCCCTCTTATCCCGTTGAGGCGACTGCCACCCTTGCCCCTCGCGATACGGCCACGGTAACGCCCAGCCCAACCCTTTTGCCGACCACCACCGCCGCTTCTGAACCGGCGGCGGTCGAAGAGGCAGCGCCCACCATCACGCCGACGCCATCAATCGCCGACGGTGTCAGCCAGATACTTCCGGCGGTCGTCACCATCGTCAATCAGAAGAAGGCTGCCCGATATCCCGGCGACGCGACAGACACCCGCGTGCGCGGATCCGGCACCATCGTCGACCCGCGCGGGTATATCGTCACCAACTACCACGTCGTTCAGGATCCGGGGCAGTTGACCGTCATCCTGGGCACTGCCCAAGAACTGCCGGCCAGGCTGGTGGCTGCCGATGTCTTTCAGGATTTGGCCCTCGTCAAAGTGGAGGCAGCGGACCTGGCCGTGGCGCATTGGGGGAGTTCCCAGGGGGTACGCCCGGGTGAATGGGCCATCGCCATCGGCAGCGCCCTGGGCGATTTTCCCAACTCCGTCACCGTGGGCGTGATTAGCGGCGTCGATCGATCATTGGAAATGGACAACCACGTCACGGTCGGAGGTCTTATCCAAACCGATGCCGCCATCAACAAGGGCAATTCGGGCGGGCCTTTGGTCAACCAGCAAGGCGAAGTCATCGGCATCAACACGTTTATCATCCGCGAGGGACAGCAGATCGGCGTGGCCGAGGGCCTGAGCTTCGCCATTCCGTCCGACCGGGTGCGCGACCTGATTGATCAGTGGATCGCTTTGGACAGCCAACCTTAGTGTGCTTTTCGTTTCTAGGAGACCGGTAGCCGCAGGTACTTGACACCTCCCCGCATCTTGGCTAAACTTATTCCACGATGACCAGTTGACATAGAATTCACGCGAGGCAGGTCTATGGCCACGTTTTCCCTTTCCAGAATTACCTACTTCCTGTACCGCCTGGCGGGCGCAACCGTACCTCGCATCCCCCCGCGTTTGGGGTACCCCTTGTTCGCAGCGCTGGGAGGGGTGACGCATCGGGTCAATGCCGGTGCGCGGGCCAACGTGCGCAACAATCTGCGGCACATCTTAGGTCCGCAGGCCTCGGAGACTCAGGTGAACCGTCTGGCCCGGGCCACATTCAACTACCTGTCTTACAACTACTACGACCTGTTCCGCCTGCCCAGCCTGAGCGCCGATCAGGTCAACCAGGCCGTCTCGGTCAGCGGTTGGGAAAATGTGGAGGCCGCCCTCGGACTGGGCAAAGGGGTGGTGATGACCTCGGCCCACTTCGGCAACATCGAGGTCGTATTGTATGCCATGCTTCTGCGCGGCGTGGCGATCACGATCCCGGCCGAACGAATCGATCCCCCCGAGCTGTTCGAGTACATCTGCAATTTGCGCATGAGCAAGGGTCTCAAATTGATCCCCGTTGATGGGCCGATGATCGACCTTTTTCGCACCCTCCGCAAGGGCGGTGTGGCCGGCATCGCCGGCGATCGAAATATCACCGAAGAGGGAAGCGAGGTCACATTTTTCGGGCACCGGACGGTGTTGCCGGATGGGCACGTCCGGCTGGCGATGAAAACTGGATCGCCTTTGATCATGGGCTTCAGCCAGCGCCTGGGGCAGGATCGTTATCAGGCCCATTTTTTGCCCCACTTTCCTATCCCCAAAGAAGGTACTGAAGCCGAGCGGTTGGCAGCCGGAATGGCATACATCGTGCACGGAATGGAGTCGGCGATCAGTGCCGCACCTGAGCAATGGACGGTAACAGTTCCTATGTGGCCCGATTAGAGCCGATGAAATTGTGTCCCGCCTGCGCCAACACGGTACATGGACGATTGCCGCTATGCGCATAGCCCTTGTTTCGCCCTACGACCTTCCCTACCCGGGCGGTGTCAATAAGCACATTCTTAACCTGGCCAAAGTATTCCAGAGCCGTGGCCACGAAACCTGCATCATCGCACCCGTGTCCAGCCCGAATGGAAACACCGGCGCCAACCTGGTCCGCGTGTCCAGTTTCGTCGTGCCCGTTCGTCTAAACGGCTCCGTGGCGCGCCTCAGCCTGTCCCCACTGGTGGGGCGCAAAATTGCCGGGCTTCTCCGGCAAAGACCTTTTGACGTGGTCCACATTCACGAGCCGCTCACGCCCACCTTGCCTTGGGCTGTTATGCGCCGGGTCGCAGACGCCTCCCCCGCAACCATCCAAGTCGGCACCTTCCATTCCTTTCGGGAGGAACAGGACCAGAGTCCCGTTCACCGTCTGTTGGTCAAGTTTTTGCGACCGGTAGCCAGGCAGATCGCCAATGGTTTGAACGGACACATCGCCGTTTCAGATGTGGCCAGAGATTACGCGCGCCTGTCGGTTCCGGGAGTCTATGAAATCATCCCCAATGGCGTCGATTTGGCGCTATTTGCTCCCCGCCAGGTTCCACCTGCCGAGGTGCCTGACGACGCCCCCACGATCCTGTTCGTGGGCCGGC
>CAZHBM010000380.1:0-3979 GCA_964529945.1 uncultured Anaerolineales bacterium
GGCCGGCTGGTTGGCGGCCCACGGGTACGCCCGCCCCAGGCTGCAACTGCTGGTGCGTAACCTGGCACTGGGATTGACCCTACCGTCAACCCTGTTTCTCATCATCAGCGCCGTCATTGCCGCAGCCGGAAGCTCGGCTTACCGGCTGACAGCGGCCGAGATTTCGGCGGTGGATTGGTTGGGCCACAACAGCCAGTGGGAGGATACACTGCTGAGCAGCTATCGCATTGGCGGGTTCGTGCCCGGAAAGATCGGCCACCGGGTGTTCGTCGGCCACTGGGCCGAGTCGCTCAACGTGACCCAGAACAAAGCGGCCGTAGTCAACTTCTACGACGGCGCCAGCGATACGGACCGACGCCGGCTGTTGCAGGATAACCATATTGCCTACGTGTTCTTCGGTCCTCACGAACGGCAGCCGGGAGGGTACAACCCTAACCAGAGCGATTACCTGTTGCCGGTATACAGCCAGGGAGATGTGCAGATATTTGAAGTCACTGCCGACGTCAGCCAGTAGCACAACCAATAGCCTTCCGCACAGGATCGCAGCCTGGCATTTGCCGGCCGTTCTGGTCCTGGCCCTCGTGCTGCGAGTCATCAACCTGTGGGGGAGACCGCTATGGTACGACGAGGCCTTTGCCGTCCTGTACGCCCAGAAGCCTTTCGCCACCATCCTCTATGGCACGGTCGCCCAGGTGAGCGGTGCCGCTGCCGACGTCCATCCGGTCGTCTACTACGGGTTGTTGCACCTATGGATGCAGGTCTTCGGCACGACACCGGTGGCCGTGCGGTCGCTGTCGGTCCTGTTCGGCACGGCCAGCGTGGGGCTGGTTTTCCTGCTGGGTCTCCAGTTGGGCGGCCGGCGGCTGGGCCTGATCGCAGCCGCCATCGCCGCCGTCGCCCCGTTTGCCGTCTACTATTCCCAGGAAGCGCGCATGTATGCCCTGCTGGGACTGGCCGCCCTGGGCACGGCCAATGCGTTTGTGGCAGCCTGGAAGCGCCGGCGCTGGGTCTGGTGGCTGGCCTTCGGCCTGGGTTGCGCGCTGACGCTGTACGCCCACAACCTGGGGGTGGCTTTTGTCGCCGCCATCGACTTGTGGGCGTTGGCGGCCGGCTATTTCCTGGCCGGCCAGCGTTGGTCGCGCCTCAAAGGCTGGGTCGCGTCGCAGGTGATCGCCGTGGCGCTTTTCGCTCCCTGGCTGACCATCCTGCCCGGCCAACTGGGCAAGATCGGGCAGGCTTACTGGGTCGAACGGCCGGGTCTCGTCCAACTGGTCCAAACGTTGCTCGTGTTCCATTTTGGTTACGACAACCAGGCCTTGCCGGCCTGGTTGGTGCCGCCGGCCCTGTTTCTGTCGATCCTGATCCCGGTGATGTTGGGCTACCAACTGATACGCTGGCGTTTCCGGCCTGACGATGACGGGAGGACGCTTTTGCCGCCTCACGCTTTTCTGGCCTGCCTGGCACTGGTACCGGTTGTGTTCCTCTTTTCGGTGTCGCAAGTTCGGCCGGTGTACGTGATCCGGGCGCTTCTGCCGGCCGCGTTGGCCTACTATGTCCTGATCGCGACAACACTTTTCGACTCCCGGTCGCCGCGCGGTTTGCGTTGGCTGCTGGCCGTGCCGGCCGGTCTTATCATCGTCCTGTCGCTGGTCAATCATTATACCTATACCGGCTTTCCACGCGGCCCCTTCCGCCAGGTGGACGCTTACCTGCGACAGCAACTCGTGCTCGGGGACGTCATCGTACACAGCAACAAGCTGACTTTCTTCCCGGCCCACTACTACGACCCGAGCCTGCAACAGACATTCATCGCCGATGAGCCGGGCAGCGCCAGCGATACGCTGGCTTACCCGACTCAGCAGGCGCTGGGGCTGTATGCCGAACCCGATCTGGAAACGGCTGTCCAGGGACACGAACGGGTATGGCTGGTTATGTTCAAACGCGAAGCCGAAGAGTACCGGGCGGCCGGCTTTGAACAGCATCCCCAGCAGCTGTGGTTGCAGCAGCGCTACACCCTGGTCTCGGTGCAGCCGTTTGGTGATCTCCAAGTCCTGTTGTACGAACGGCTTCGCTCGCCGGGCGCTCAAGCCCCTAAACACCTCTTGCCGGTAGGCAGCAGTAAAGGGGTTCTATTGTGAAGGCGTCCATCGTCCAGTCGTGGCGGGCTATGCTGCTGGTTTTTGTTCTCGGCCTGGCCTTCCGGTTGGTGGTGCTCCTCCCGGTATGTTGCCCACCCTACACCGATGCAGCTTACAGCTACGACATTGCCCTGCGGCTGGTCGAAGGCCAGGGGTTGAGCCAGCCTTTCCTGTGGAATTACCTGGACGATCCGGCCAGCCTGCCACGTCCCAGCCACGGATACTGGATGCCGCTGCCCACACTGGTAGCGGCTTTTCCGATGCTGTTGGCAGGCACCCGATACCGCATCGCCCAACTGGCCTTCGCCGTCCTGTCGGCGCTCCTGCCGCTCATCAGCTACTGGCTGGGCCTGGTGGTTACGCGGCGGCGCGCTTATGCCTGGGTGGCGGCCTTGCTGACCATCTTCAGCGGCTTCTACGTGCCCTACTGGACCCAGACGGACAATTTCGCGCCTTTCGCCGTCGCCGGCAGTCTGGCGTTGATTGCCGGCTGGCGTGCCTGGCAGTCGATCGATAAACGACCGCCGACAATCGCCTGGGCTGTGGCAGCCGGCGCTCTGACCGGCCTGGCCCACCTGTCGCGGGCCGACGGTCCGGTGCTGCTGGTGGCCTTGCTGCTGCCGGGGGCAGCCATCCTGCTGGCGCGGCCCCGCCGGCCTGGCGCGGCGGCAACCTACACGTTCGGCCTGTTGGCCGGCTATTTGGCCGTGATGCTGCCCTGGTTCGTGCGCGACAGCCTGGTCTTCGGCACGCCCTTGCCGACGGCCGGCAGCCAGACGATCTGGCTGACCAATTACGACCAATTGTACAGCTACGGCCGTCCACTGACGTTAGCCACGTACCTGAGTTGGGGTTGGGCCAACATCCTGCGTTCCAAACTGGACGCCCTATGGCTTAATCTGCAGACCGTGGTGTCGGTATGGGGAATGGTGTTTCTGGCGCCGCTGGCGCTTGTGGGTTGGTGGAAACTGCGCCATCATCGGCTTTTCCAGCTGGCGGCGGTTTACGCCGGGCTGCTCTTTTTGGCGATGACCCTGGTATTCACCTTTCCCGGACCGCGCGGCGGGCTGTTCCATTCCGGAGGGGCACTGTTGCCGTTTGTGTTCCTGGCCGCCATCGTCGGCCTGGACCGTCTCATCGACGGCATCGCCGCTCGCCGAAAGACCTGGGACGCCGGCGCGGCAAAAAGGGTGTTTTCCGCCGGCCTGGTCGGCCTGGCGCTGGTGGTCACCACCTTCGTGCTCTACCAGCGACTGGTGGTCGACACGCGCTGGCGGCAAGGCGATGCAACCTATGAGCGAGTCGCCGGGTGGATGGCCGCCAACGCCGAGCCGCAAAGTGTTGTGATGGTCGGCGATCCGGCCAGCTACTGGTACGTCAGCCGCAGTCCGGCGATCGTGATTCCCAACGAACCCCTGGCGACAGTCCTGGCCGTGGCCGACCGTTACACAGCCCGTTACCTGGTGCTCGATCATAACCGCCCCGCTCCGCTGGCCGGGCTGTACGCCGGCCGGCAGAAACCGCCGCCTCGACTGGAACTGCGTGACCGCTTTGAGATCAACGGTGGACAGCCGGTCCTCATCTTTGAGATACTTCCCGGCGGCGAATGACATCCGCAAACAGATTCTGTATAATCACGGGGAGAAAACCGCGATCAACTCGCTGGAAACGAGGTAGATTTTGCGCTGGTTGAGGGGACTCCCTCTGAACAGCTTTTTGGGATTGGGGCGCGACGGTAGCTTTGCCGGCCGGGCGACTCTCCTTTTCGTGTCCAGGATTTTCGTGTTGGTTATGAACTTTGGTGCCAGCGTGTTGGTCGCCAGGAGTCTGGGACCGGAAGG
>CAZHBM010000381.1:0-3940 GCA_964529945.1 uncultured Anaerolineales bacterium
ACCACAGATCGGTATCACGTCAGCGTGCTGACCAGCGGAGCCGAAGCGCTCGACTGCGTGGACGACACGGCCAGCCATCTGATCATCGTCGACATGGGCATTGAAGACATTGACCCGGTACAACTCCTGCGCCGGTTGCGGCAAGCCAGGGCCGACCTCCCGCTCATGATTATCCCCTTGTTCGGGCAACAACCTCCACCAGATTTGGAGGACATCCAAATCCAGGGAATCTTGCCAAAACCATTTTTTATGGGTGACCTGCCCGGATTGGTGGGCCAGGCGCTCGGGCTGAAAGACGAGTTGGCCGCAGTCGAAGCGCCGGAAATTGAGGCATCCCCGCCAACAGTCGCTCACAAAAAGGTGAGCGTTGAGACCGGTGAAGTTGCCGACGCAGAACTGGCGGCGGTGAGAGCTGTGGAGGGCCGTGTGCGCCAGGCGCTGCGGGCGCTCAATCGCGAGGTCAAGGCAGAGGCGATTATGGTCACCGCCGGCAAACGGCTCATCGCTTCCGCCGGCGCAATGGAGGCCGAAGCGCTTTCGCAACTGGCCATGTTGGTGGTGGAAAGTGCCGCCACGGCAGCGGTCGCAGCTCGATTCCTGGGGGAACCGGCCGGCCATTTTGAGCAAAGTCTCTACGAGGGACGTAATTTCCGCCTTCTGACGCTCAGGCTGGTGCCCGAGCAAAGCGTGCTCCTATCCCTGGTACTGAGCTCCAATACCCCTTTAGGCACCGTACGTTACCGGGCGCGGCAAACGGCCGAAGAACTGAGTCAACTCCTGGCCGATTGAGCCGGCTTCCGCAGTGGTTAACGGCCCCGAAGACGACGGCGGGCACTGGCGCAATGCGGACATTCCGGGCCTTCGTACTCGCGGCCGCAGGTACCGCATTGGCGCACTTCCGAGGCGTGGGCCTCGTCCAACGGGGCCACTATGATCACAGCCTCAAGGCCAGACAGCTCGTCCAGCAAGGCTGACAGGTCACGCCCGTCAACTTTGAAACGACCATCCTCTTCACGAACAAGGCGTCCTCGTAGGGCGGTGGCGCCGTCTCGCATAGCGTCGCTGGCCAACCTGAGGGCGCTGGCTTTAGAAAGCCCCATAAGTATCGATTCCTTTCGACTGCACTGCCCGGCTCAACCGTCTGAACGCCGGGCGTCCATTCAGTTTCTTTCCGGCCACAGTGCGTAGACCTCACTTTTGGACCAACCCGACCGACGCGCTACCTGCCGTGCCGCGTTGGAGCGTTTTTCACCGGCCTGCTCGAGCACGCTCAGCGCCGCAACGACTTCGTCTTCCGGCCACTTCTGTGCCACCGGCGCACCTTCTACAACCAGCGTAAATTCCCCGCGCGGCTCGCGTTGTGTCCACTCCCGGCGGGCTTCACCCAACGTACCGCGCCAGACCTCCTCGTGCAGCTTCGTAAGTTCGCGACAAACGGCACACCGTCGTTCCTCGCCCAGCACCTCGACTGCGTCCCCCAATGCGGCCCGCAAACGGTGCGGCGCCTCAAACATAATGAGGGTAGCCTGCAGATCTGAAATCCCGGCCAGCGCCCGCTTGCGATCGGCCGACCGGCGGGGCAGGAAGCCGATGAACAGAAAACGATCCACCGGCAAGCCACTTACGGTCAGTGAGACCATCACGGACGAGGGGCCGGGAACGGCCACCACGGGAATCCCTTGCCGGGCGGCGGCCTGCACCAACTCGTAGCCGGGATCCGAAAGCAAGGGTGTTCCCGCTTCCGACACCAGGGCGACATCCCCGACCAGCAAAGCATCCATAATCCGGTCCAGTCGCGTCAGCTTGTTATGCTCGTAATAACTGATCAAGGGTTTGTCAATGTCAAAGTGATCCAGCAGGCGCCGGGTCGTCCTGGTATCCTCGGTGGCAACCAGGCTGCACTCACGCAATACGCGTAAGGCGCGCAGGGTAATGTCCTCCAGGTTGCCGATGGGAGTGGCTACCAGATACAACGTGCCCATCAACCGGCAGCGTCCATCTCTTGCTGAGTGACAGTCACTGCCTGACGAATCATCTCGACCAACGTCGTGTCCTGTTCGGGCAGTACCGTGCGCGGATCGAACAACAGCCGGCTCTCGTCAATGCGGGCGACCACGGGCACAGCCTGGGCTTGCGCCGGCAGCCGCAGGCGGGTCGCCAGGTGATGAACGGACGGCATGTCGATGGACAGGGCGTAGGTCGGCAACGATTGCCCGGGCAGACTTCCGCCGCCGACGGTTGACTGGGCCATAACCACCTGAGAAGCGATACCCTGGTTGTTAAGGGCGCGTTGCCATTTTCGCGCCCGACGCCGCAGTTGGTCGGTGCCGGCGCTGATCATTCGCCAAACGGGGATTTCCTCGGTGGCTCTGTTCTCCAGGTAGGCCAGCAAGGTGGCTTGCAGCGCCGCCAGCGTCGTTTTGTCGACCCGCACCGCCCGCGTCAGCGGATGGCGACGCAAACGGGCAATCAGTTCCCTCCGGCCCAACACCAGGCCGGCCTGGGGCCCGCCCAACAACTTGTCGCCGCTGGCGGTGACGATCGCCGCCCCGGCGGCGATACTCTCCTGGATGGTCGGCTCGTGGGCCAACCCGTAGGCATCGGTCGGCAACAACGTGCCGCTGCCCAGGTCGTCCATTACCGGCACCGCATATTCCTCGCCCAGCGACACCAATTCCGCCAACTCGGGCTCGTGAACGAAACCGGTGATGCTGAAATTGCTGTGGTGAACGCGCAACAGCAAGGCCGTGTTGACCGGATGCAAAGCATCGGCGTAATCCTGAACGTAAGTCCGGTTGGTAGTACCGACCTCCACCAAGCGGGCGCCGCTCTGGCGCATCACGTCCGGTATCCTGAATCCGCCACCGATCTCAACCAGTTGGCTGCGGCTGATAAGCACCTCACGATCTTTGGCCAGGGCAGTCAAGGCCAGAAGCACCGCCGCCGCGTTGTTGTTGACCACCAGCGCGTCTTCGGCGCCGGTCAGACGCGCCAGCAGGTCGGCGGCGTGCTGATAACGAGAGCCGCGACTGCCGGCCTGCAGATCGTATTCCAGGCTACTGTAGCCTATCGCCACGTCGCTAATAGCTTGCTGTGCCCGCTGTGAAAGGGGAGCCCGCCCCAGGTTGGTGTGGACGATCACCCCGGTGGCATTTATCACCGGGGTCAGGCTGGGCTCAAGCTCAGATTGGAGGCGTGCCACAACGTCGGCAACCATGTCGTCGAAGGTGGCCTCTATGGGTGCGCCGTCCATAATCGACTGCCGGACAGATTGCAGCGTGGCGCGAATGGCTGCCAGTGTCAACTCGCGTCCGTGACGGTCAATCTGTCCCGCAAGCTGGCTATGTTGCAGCAGTTTATCAACGCTGGGAAGGTCCCGTAATTCTATTCCGGCCATAACAGCTCATCTATCCTTGGTTGTAAAAAAGGCCTCCATCAAAGCGAAGACGCAGGCCAGCACAACCGCAATTGTAAGATTCAGGAAGCCTGCTATCCGCAACCAGGCGCACAATGCCCCAAACAAACCAATCCAGCCGGCCTGGCGCGGGATGCGCCAGGGATCAGTGTCCAGCCACTTGTTGCCGGCAAAACGGCGGTTCAGATAGGCGACGACCCGCATTGTCAGGCCGGTAAGCAGCAACCCCAGCAGACCGAGAAAAAGGAATACCATGCTGCCCACCGGTTCGGTCCGGCTGACCACCAACCACAGGGCGGCACCACTCCCGCCTGCCAACAGTATCCCAACTACGCCCCACCAGTGCAGGCGCAATAGCCTTATCTCCCGGTCAAAAGAACGCTGTTTCCAAACCTGGCCCATTATACTGCAAAGGGCTGTTTCCTGCCATTGAATGGCACTTCCGGGCACCGAGAACAGGCGGGTGGGCGGAAAGTATTCCAGTCACAAGAATTAACAAAGAGATAACACCGGCCACCGACTCAC
>CAZHBM010000382.1:0-3935 GCA_964529945.1 uncultured Anaerolineales bacterium
ATCGTCATCGCCAGACCAACACCGCAACCATATCGTCCCTCAAGGCTTGAAAAGTCACCTGATAATTTACGACCGTCGCAAGGAGAAAGAAATGCACAAAGAGTACCTCAACCACAACAGCAACTCAGAACTCCCGTTTAGCAATGCGGTGCTCGTTGACGATACGCTGTACATCTCAGGCAGCGGGGGACTCGATCCTTCCACCGGACGAGTGCCTGAAAACCCATCAGATGAGGCCCGCAACCTTATGGAGGACTTCAAGCGCACGCTAGCCCTGGCCGATATGACCCTGGACAATCTCGTCTCAGTCACGGTCTACTGCCCTGACCTTTCTCTATACGGTCAGTTCAACGAGATTTACCGCAGCTACTTTAAGGGGGCCTTGCCTGCCCGCGCATTCATTGGCTCGGGTCCACTTCTGTTCGGCATGCGCTTCGAAATGCTGGGGATCGCCATCAAGTAGAATCGAGCGCGAGGCGCAAGCGACAAGAAGAAGATCCGGCTGCCGCAAACTCGGGAATGGTCTTCGGGTAGCGGAGGGATCGGCTGAGCCGGTGGTAGGCCGACCCCAACCGGGCTATTTTGGCGCACAAAAGACAAAACCCCGCGCCGGTGCGGGGTTTTGTACTGGCTCCTCGGGTAGGACTCGAACCTACAACCAACCGGTTAACAGCCGGTTGCTCTGCCAATTGAGCTACCGAGGAAGGCTATCGACAGCTATTATACTCGAAACACGACGCTAGTCAAATTCATGGCCCCCGGTTACGATTTAAGCCGCTCAACGTGGCCCCGCGCGACCGGCGGTGGTATACTGGCTGGGCAGCCGGAGACAGGCGCCGGCTCAAAAATGCCTACCCCATTCACCTGGAGGTCTTCTTATGCAAGCCGATCTGGTTTTGCGCAACGGGCGTATCTACACCCTCGACCCGGCCGCTCCCTGGGCCCAATCGGTGGCCTGCAATCGCGGACGGATTGTGGCGGCCGGCAGCGACGACAACGTGGACGCGTTCGCCGGCCCGCTGACTGAGATCGTCGACCTGGACGGCCGGCTGGTCCTGCCCGGGCTGACCGATGCCCACGTGCACCTGCTGGGCTACGCCCGCCACCGCCACGAGGTGTCGCTTTTCGGCGTCAACGACCTGGACGAGGTGCGCCGGCGGGTGAGCCGGGCGGTTGCTCAGGCGGCTCCCGGCAGTTGGGTCGTGGGCGGCGGCTGGGATGAAGGCCGCTGGCAGGCGGCGCCCCACCGCGCCTTGCTGGACGACGTCGCGCCCGACACGCCGGTGGTGCTCAAACGTATGGACCTGCACTCGTGGTGGCTCAACTCGGCCGCGCTGCGGGCAGCCGGCATCGACCGCAACACGCCCGACCCGCCCGAAAGCCAGATCGGCCGCGACGCGGACGGCCAACCCAACGGGTTGCTGCGCGAGTGGAACGCCATTGCCCTGGCCGAGCGCCACCTGCCCGACCCGCCCGAGGAAACGCTGGTCGAATGGCTGGAGGAGGCGATCGGCGCCGCCCAACAGTTCGGCCTGACCGGCGTCCACGACCAGCGCGTTTTGGGCGAAGGAGCCACCAGCGCCCGCCTGCTGCAGCGCCTGCTCGAGGCCGGCCGGCTGCGGTTGCGCGTGCACATGAATATCGCCGCCGAGAACCTGGCCGGCGCCGCCCGGCTCGGCCTGGCCTCCGGCTTCGGCAACGACCGATTGTGGCTCGGTCACGTCAAGGCCTTTGCCGACGGCAGCATGGGTTCGGGCACGGCCCTGATGCTGGAACCGTACCGCAACTCAAAAGACAACTACGGCATCGAGGTAATGTCGCCGCAGGTCTTGCGCGCCCTGGCGGTCGAGGCGCAGCGGGCCGGTTTCCGGCTGTCGGTCCACGCCATCGGTGACCGGGCGGTGCGCCAGGTCATCGACGCCCTGGCGCAGGCCCAGGCCGAACAGCCGCTCACAGATGCGCCCGGCGGGCAACAACACCGTATCGAACACGTGCAACTCATCGACCCGCTGGATATGCCGCGCCTGGCCGCGCAGCGCCTGGTGGCCTCGATGCAACCGGTGCACCTACTGAGCGACTGGCCTACCGCCGACCGGGTGTGGGGCCAACGCGCTCGCCACACCTACGCCTTCCGCTCGCTGCTGCAGCACGGCGCCACCCTGGCCTTCGGCTCCGACGCGCCGGTGGCGCCCATCAATCCTTTCCTGGGCATCTACGCCGCCGTCACCCGCCAGGACGAGGCCGGTCAGCCGTCCGGCGGCTGGCATCCCGAGGAGCGCATTCGCGTCGAGGAAGCCGTTCGCGGCTACACGATGGGCGCGGCCGTCGCCGCCGGCAAGCAACACCTGTCGGGCTCGATCACACCCGGCAAGTGGGCCGACCTGATCGTGCTTTCCCAGGACATCTTCCTGGTTCCGCCTGCCGAAATCAGGCACACCCAGGTCTTGATGAGCGTTTTCGACGGTCGCGTCGTTTTTTGCCGGCTGTAGTCGGTTGAGACGGCACAACAAACGTATTCAGCTTCAACTAACTTTCCGATATTGTCGCCCAAATTCACCGCCGTATTTTGACATTGGACGCTTCACGCGATATAATGTCTGCCATAAACATAGCACTGAGCCAAAGGCGGCAAGCAATGACACCTTGATCTGATATGACAGCGAATCGTGCCGGTGTGGACAAAACGCCCCGGCTGTGTCTCAGGCTCAAGGTGTTCTTATTTGGAGGAGAGAATCCCCCATAAACCCGTCCCCGGGGAATTCGTTAATACACGTCGCAGTTCACGCCCTTTGCGCACCAGTCACGACTACAGCATTGAGGCCAACACGCCGAACGGAAGCCAGCAATTTCACCCCTGTTCGAGTTGGTCCTGAATTTTTTGGTTTTTTTTGTCCGTAATAGCACACTGTTCAAGGAGAAATCAGACATGGATTCAGACGTGAATGCCCCCACCCCGCAGCCAGACAAGCCGCGCGACGGGCACGAAGCACTCATAGACGAGCTACGACGACGCCGGCAGCAGACCAGGGCCGGCGGCGGCGAAAAACGCATTGAAGCGCAACATGCCAAAGGCAAAGCCACCGCCCGCGAACGCATTGCCGCCCTGCTCGATGAGGGCAGTTTCCAGGAAATCGGCGCCTTCATGACCCATCGCCACCAGGCCTTCGGAATGGACAAGCAGATATTTCCTGGAGACGGGATCATCACCGGCTTTGGCAAGATTCAAGGGCGCCAGGTGGCCGTCTTCGCCCAGGACTTCACCGTAATGGGCGGGTCATTCTCCGAAATTCACGGCAAGAAAGTGGCCGAACTGATGGACCTGGCGATGGAAGCCGGCGTGCCGGTTATCGGCCTCAACGATTCGGGCGGCGCGCGCATCCAGGAAGGCATTTACAGCCTGGCGGCTTTTGGCGACCTATTCTGGCACAATTCCCAGGCCAGCGGGGTCATTCCCCAGTTGAGCATACAGCTTGGCCCCAGCGCCGGCGGCACCGTCTACTCCCCGGCGCTGACCGACTTCATCATTATGACCCGCGGCACCAGCTACATGTACATCACCGGTCCACAGGTCATCAAGGCGGTCACCGGCGAGGAAGTCGACCACGAAACCCTGGGCGGCGCGCTGCCGCACACCACGGTCAGCGGCGTGGCCCACCTGGCAGGCAACGACGAAGCCCACACCTTCCAACTGGCGCGCAGCCTTCTCAGTTACCTGCCGGCCAACAACAGTGAAATGCCGCCGGCCGTCCAACCCAACGACGATCCCTGGCGCATGGACGCCGAGCTGAACGCGATCGTGCCGCTCGATCCCGGCGAACCGTACGACATGAAGGCCGTGATTTACCACGTCTTTGACCGTAACAGCTTTTTCGAAATTCACGCCGACTTCGCGGCCAACGCCGTGGTCGGCTTCGCCCGGCTGCACGGCCAGGTAG
>CAZHBM010000383.1:0-3895 GCA_964529945.1 uncultured Anaerolineales bacterium
ACCGATGGGGCCGGCGCCAAAAATGACGGCATCCTTGCCAAATAAGTTGCCGCCGCTGCGGCGCAGGGCGTGCAGGGCAACTGCCGCCGGTTCGGTCATCGCTGCTTCGTCCAAAGAAACATCACGCGGGACCGGCACCAGGTTCATCGCCGGAGCGGTCACATACTCGGCAAAGGCCCCGTCGTCCCGGGATCCCAGGTAGCCGTAGTCCGTGCATTGAACGTAGCGCCCCTGTTCGCAGGGTGCACAGTGGCCACACCACAGCAACGGGAAGACGGCCACGCCATCCCCGACGTCAAAACCGACAACTCCTTCGCCCAAAGCTGCCACCGTCCCGGAAAACTCGTGCCCGATGATCGTCGGGAAATGGTAGGTGCCTTTGACGAAAACGCGCGGAATATCGGAACCGCATACACCACAGAAGGCGACACGCAACAACACCTCGCCCTTACCGGGAACAGGGCGGGCGACCCGTTCATAACGCATATCACCGACTGCGTGCAAAACTTGAGCGTACATCGTCTCGGGGGTAGAAGAATCTGTGCTCATAAACCTCACCAAATTCAGACAACCTGGGGTCCGGAAAAGCGCCAAACAGCGCCGCCGGTCGGCCTATCACTAAGCCAGGGAGCTCAGAACAGACGAGCGCGGTCGCTGAATGGCCATCCGGCCAGGTCCACGATATCGCCGTAAAAACCGATCTCTATGTTACACCAGAGTGATGTTCTGGAAAAGTATCACCTGGGGCCGCCTGCCGGCCTAAGTGGTGTTTCACCACGCCAATCCGCATGTCACGCGCCTTGAGTTCGGAGGTGAGCTTGACCCGAAAAGAGATGACGGCCTTGTCCTGGGGGCGGAAGCAGGCCTGTCCCTTTGTGAAAGGCTCGAAGACGTTGAGGCGCTTATCGTCACCAAAGACCTCCGGGTGCGGCGGACGGCCGGCTTCCCGGCCTGACTCATCCGCCTTTCTCCGATTGCTGCATCAACTTGATGCCCTCAGCGATCGCCGCCCGAGTCATTGCGGTATTATCGGCAATGGATCCTCCCCGGCGGAATACGCTACTCGTGCCTGCCACCAGGATGTCAGCGCCGGCAGCCACCATTTGGGGAATGTGGTCGAAACTGACGTTCCCATCGACCTGGATGGGGATATCGACTCCGTGGCGGGCCAAAAAATCGTTACAGTCAGCGATTTTGCGCAGCCCGGACGGCACCAACTTCTGGCCGGCGTAGCCCGGGTTGACGGTCATCACCAGAACAAAATCCAGTTGCTCCAGCACGTACGTCAGCACCTCCGGCGGCGTGGCCGGGTTGAGAGCCACTCCCGCTTTGATGCCGAAGCTGCGAATGAGCGCCAAGGTCCGTTCCAGGTGCACTGAAGACTCGGCGTGCACCGACAGATATTGAATCCCCATTGGCGCGATCTTCTCGATAAAAAACGGGTTGTTGTCCACCATCAAATGTACGTCGAAAGGCAACTCAGTTCTGGCCCGCAATTGTTCCAGCATCACCAGCCCTACCGGCATATTGGGCACAAAGTGGGCATCCATAATGTCGAAATGCAGCCCTTCGATGCCGGCCGCCTCCATCTGCCGCACCTCACTTTCGAGATTCCACAGATCGGCACACATCATTGAAGGAAATATCTTGATGGATAACGGAGTCTTCACGATTGCTGTCCTCTGATTTGGGATTGGCCCATGCTATCGCGTGGGCCATCGAATATTTATGTCAAGTTATTCAAAAAGACGCCCGGCGCGGTTCAAAGATATCTACCGTGCAGGAACTCGATGGTCCTCAGAGCCGCTGTGTCCCCGTCCGGGCGTGGGAACATCTCCGCCGACACGTAGCCGCGGTAGTCCATCTCGTTAAGCGTGGCGAAAATACTATCGAAGTCCAGGTGCCCACAGCCGGGATACAGGCGGTTGGAGTCGGCGATGTGCAGATGCCATAGCCGGTCACCCGTCAACCGCAGGCCATCCTCGATGCGATCGTCCTCGATATTCATGTGGAAGGTATCCAGCATCAGGCCAAAGTTGTCGCAGTCCAGGTCTCGCACCAGGCGCATGCCGTCTTCCGCATTCAACACAAAATCGGTCTCGTAACGATTGATCGGCTCCAGCGTGATTTTGACGTCCCTGCCAGCCGCATAATCGACCACCTGGCGTAATCGTTCGACGGCAATGGCCCACCGATCATTCACGGCGTCCAAGAGCTCCAATTTGCCGCGCAGGCGTCCGATGTTCACCATAGCGCCCAGATAGGCCGCCATCTCGATGACCGATTGGGTCCGCGCCAATGCGCGACGGTAGAGATTCTCGTCCGAGGTGACCAGGCACAGGCCGTCGGCGCCAAACAGCTCACCGGTCACGATTTGCGGCACCTCCAGGCCGGCATCCTGCAAGGTATTTTTCACTGAGATCCAATCCAGTCCGGCCGGATCGCGAACCATCAGCTCAACACCGTCAAACCCAAGTGCAGCCGCTTTGCGCACTTTTTCTTCAAAACTGCCCTCGAATAGGGCCAGCGGGCCGTAGGCCACGTCCGGGCCACAGATGACCACGCCTGTTTTCATCGTCATAGCTCCTTGTCGTTGGAAATGCTGTGCGCCATCGAGACCCGGATTTAAATGTCTTTAATCAGGCTCAAGTCGCCTGTCTTGGCCGCCATCAGGACCGGCCCCATTGCCTCGTCCACCATCTCGGCGGTAAGTGCAACCGGCATATTCTCCAGTTTCATTTTGAGTTGGGGATTCTTGGCCGCCGCCAGCGCCCGCTCGATGTGCCGGTCGGAAAACCCGGCCACCTGGTCCAATCTGGTGGGGAACCCAATCGCTTCCTGGAAACGAATCAGGGCTTCAGCCACCGCCAGGCCCAAATCGCGGCCGGACAATTTGTCCAGGTCGACGCGGGTATAGCCTGCCTGCTTGAAAACGCCGCCCACCAGGCGCAGCGGCTCCTCGATGGCCGGTGCGAAGAAGACGGTGTAGTACGGGTTCAGAATGGCGCAGGCTCGCCCGTGACTGAGCACGTCGACCAGCGAGAAGCTGGTCAGGTGGCCGCCATTGGTTCCGCCCAGCATAATTGCGTAACCGCCCAGGTCCGTGGCCAGCCCCAGCGCCTTGCGCCCCTCGCGCCAATCGAGGTCCTTGAGAACACCCGGCAGATAGGCCAGAATCAGACCAATACCTTCCCGAGCCACGGCCTTGGTCTCCTCAAAATACGGCTTACCCACGGCTCCATACAGGACCTCGAGCATGTGCGAGAGCCCGTCCAGAGCCCCATCGGCGGTTAGAGTCGCCGGCGTTGACAATGTCGTTTCGTAGTCAAACACCGGTTGTTGAGGAACGATGGACTCGTCGACGATCAATTTTTTCTGCCCGGTTTCCAGATCCGTAACGTTGGAGTATTTCGTCAGGTGAGCTGCAGAACTGGCAACCGTTTGGATGGCGACGTGTGGCACCAGCGGAACCGAGCTCTGGTCGACTTTTGCGGTAACCAGGCCAGCGCCGAAATAATCCTCAATGTCACCCCCCAGGCGCCACAGCACCATCGCCGCCTTGGCGGCGTCAATTGTGCTCCCGCCGCCCAGGCTGACCAGAACGTTAGCGGGCGTATCCTTCAACGCCGCCGTGACACGCATCAGATCTTCGACGGGAGCGTTCGGCCTTACGCCGCGAATCTGCCCGACCAGCTTGACACCCGAAGCTTCCAGCGCACCGCCGACAGCCGCCACGTAGGCATCGCAGCCGGCAAATGTGCCGCGAATCAAAACCGCGCGGTCGCCCCACCTGGCCACTGCGCCGCCAACGGCCTGCAGCACGCCCATTCCGTGCAAGTAGTTCTCGCCCTTAAACCGTTTTAGCAGGGATTCTGCCTGGATGAAATCAGCCATG
>CAZHBM010000384.1:0-3885 GCA_964529945.1 uncultured Anaerolineales bacterium
GTTGGCGTGACTGCGGCGCTTAACGGTTCGTTCGTCGCTTCGACTCGGGCCGAGCTGGCAGACACGTCGATTTGATTGGCGGCCGGTGGCCACCAACCCAAATGTAGGCTTAACGCCCAGACGCTGATCAGCGAAATCAGAACCAGGCCGATGAGAGCAGGGCGGTTCGCTTTCACAGGTTGCCTCCCATCCATACGTAGGCAACCAGGATGATCAACAAGACAGCTGCAGCTAACAGGCCATAGCCGAGCAGTTGCCAGCGCAAGGCAGCCGCTACTGTATAGCCGTGTTGCTGGTGCGCCTGCCGGCCGCCGGCCAGGGCGGCTTGATTCTGAGAAGGATAACCACACACACTTCCCAGCCACCAAGCCTGGTGGCAGAATTCATATTGCCCAACCTCGCTGGCGCGAATGGTGACGGCTTCCTGGTTCCCACCGTCTGTCTGCTTGCCACTAGGCATCCGGCACGTCCTCCCCCATCCCAATCTGGGAGCTGACGGCCCGCAGCGCGGCTTTCATTTCTTCCTGTCTGACGGCTGTCGTCAGGTCGCCACGCGTGCGTTCCAGCACGCCGCGCACCATGTCGGTCGAGCGGCGCAAGCCGCCGGTAATGGCATCGGGAAAGTCGACCGTTACCAGTACGCTGTAGATTTCATCCATGGCGGCCAGCAGGCGTTCGCCGGTTGCCACGTCGCCTTTGCGCAGCCGGTCCAACACGTAACGACGCAATTCCCCGGCCGCTTCGGCCAGTCCATTCAAATAGGCGGCCGATTCCACCTGCAACGTTTGGGGCGATGGCAGTTCGTCGTCCGAGACGATGGCGAATGTGATGAACGCCTCGCTCAATTCCTTGAGTGCATCCTGGGTATAGCCGGTAAAATACAGGTCGGGATAAGCGGCAACACCCTCGATCAATTCGGCCGCCGCGGTGCGGGCAGATTGCAGCAGTTGCTGCGCGTCCTGGATGTCATCCCGGTGTATAGCCCGGATTGAGTTGGCGCATAGGCGAATCAGTTGTCGTGAGCGACGCAGCGCCTCGTCGCGGGCGTCATTCTTGACCTCGAACTCATCTCGGATGCTATCGACGATAGACTGCAGATCGGGCACTTGGACTCTCCATAGGTGGGCGGGAACAAACCAGACTTCCGAAGCCGCTTTCAACTTCGGAAGTCTGCCAGGATCTGATCCGGTTCCCTCTTCGTGCTCTGGGCACGCCAAGAATTATGGTTACAGCGGTAACGCTTCCTAGAACGGGATTTCGGAATCTGCCATCGGTTCTTCTGATCCGATAGATCCGCCTCCCTCTCCGGTACCGCCGCTCAGGAACTTAAATACGTCAACGGTAATTTCATAAGACGCACCCGAAGTGCCATCGGTGCGTGTGAAAACACGGGGGCCGCCGGTAGCGGGATCGGGGTTCAGCCGCCCTTCGATGTAAATTTGGCGGCCTTTCGACATATACTGGTTGATGATCTCGGCTGCCTTGCGCCAGGCGGTGCAGCGGAACCATATGGTCTCTTCGCTCTGCGTGCCGTCCGATTTAGACCACTTCCGATTGGTGGCTACACTGAAATCGCAAACAGCCGTGCCGTCAGGCAGGAATTTCAACTCTGGATCCCGCCCGAGATTACCGATGATGGTGACCTTGTGGTACATCGAAACTCCCCCTTCTTCAGCGCCTGTCAAACCAGTCCGTTGAACCGAAAAGCCATTCGATGGGATATTACCGTAAATGGTGAGGGGTGTCAATACACAGCAGTACGGCCAGAAAACGCGTCCGTCTGGCTGGTTTTAGGGCAGAAAACCGAAGGGATTGCGTTGTACGCCGTTTTTCATCACCTCAAAATGCAGGTGGGGGCCGGTGGAGTTTCCGGTGCTGCCTACCTCACCGATCTGTTCACCCTTGGCCACCGAATCGCCGACCTCGACGTAGTACTTTTCCATGTGCGCGTACAAGGTCTGGAACCCATTGCCGTGATCGATGATGACCATGCGGCCGTAACCGCTGTCGTCCCATCCAGCTGCGGCCACATATCCCGAGTCGGCAGCCAGAATTGGGGCGCCTTTCCAGGTGCCGACGTCAATTGCCCGGTGCCGATCCCAGTAGCCCTGCGTTATGTCGCCGGCGGCCGGCCAACCGAAACTGCCGGTACCTTTGGATGCCTCTTCGGGGATGGGGCCGCCATAAGCCACAACCCGTCTCGGCACGTATGGCTTTGTGCCGCCCGGAACGATCAGCCACTGACCAACCTGGAGCTGAGGATTGTCGGCGTCCAGGTTGTTGAGCGGATACTGGACGATCGCCGCCGGGTCCGATTTGAAGGTGCTGGCAATTGCGTCAATGGTGTCATCCGCCCCTACCTGGTGGTATACGCCATCCAATGGCAACACAGTCAGCTCTTGACCCACGCGCAGCATGTCTGGGTTATCCTCTAACCCGCCATTGGCCCACATAAGCGTTTCTCCCGAGATGCCGAACTGAGCGGCGATGCCCAGGATGTTGTCGCCGGGCTGCACCACGTAGGTAACAATTTCTTCTCGCGGGCGTTCGGGAATAATCGTGTAGGGGACCGCCATACGGCGCAGAATGTTACCTTCTTCAACAACCGGAGCGGCTGGCAAGGCCAATTCTTCAGCCTGCGTGCTTTCCGAGGGGGCGGTTCGCGGAGCCGATTGCTCACTGGGGAGAAATGACAACGAAAGGGTGCCCTTGGGATGGGCCGGTACGGTAATTAAGGATGTGGTGCTTACCACAACCACGGCGACGAGCAGCAGCACAACAGCGGCGTGAGACGCTGCCCGGCTGCGAAAAACGTCATTCGCCCACCAAGACAAAAACCACTGCCTTGCTTGACCGGTTGTCCCTTTCAGTGTTGACATATCAATTCCTTGCGGCTCCCGCCAGGCTTCTCGCCCGCGAACGGCAATCATATTACTCTATCGACCTGATGGTGTCAAGTAGTCGGAGTTTGGCAGATCTGTCCCCAATTCTTTGTGAGAGGTGAATAAACGACTACCAGCCCTACCAGCTTACCCATTCCAAAAGGGACACACCCGAGCTTAACAAAAAAGACCGGCGATTACCGCCGGCCTTTTCGTTGTTGGATGGTTGAATTCTGGCATTACCGTCCGTCATTCGATGCTTTTGTGGAGCGTAGTCAGAAACTCCTGGTTGGTGGGGGTTTTGGGTATCCGCTCGAGGATAACCTCCAACGCTTCGATGCCGCCGCCCAGTGCTTGGATCATTCGCCGCAGCGTCCACACCCGGGCCAGCGTCTGCTCGTCCAACAGGAGCTCTTCGCGGCGCGTGCCGGAGCGTTCGACATCGAACGCCGGGAAGATACGGCGCTCGGAGAGCTTGCGGTTCAGATGCAACTCCATGTTACCGGTTCCCTTAAATTCCTCGTAGATGACATCGTCCATGCGGCTGCCGGTATCTATCAAGCAGGTAGCAATTATCGTGAGGCTACCGCCCTCTTCGATGTTGCGTGCGGCGCCAAAGAAACGCTTGGGAGGATATAGCGCGGCCGGGTCGATACCACCCGAAAGTGTCCGCCCGCTGGGCGGGACGACCAGGTTGTAAGCACGGGTCAGGCGGGTGATCGAATCCAACAGAATCACCACGTCGCGCCCGCCTTCGACCAGGCGTTTGGCCCGTTCCAACCCCATTTCGGCGACGCGGGTATGGTTTTGGACCGGTTCATCGAATGTTGAGCTGATCACCTCGGCAGCTACCGATCGATCCATGTCAGTCACCTCTTCGGGGCGTTCACCGATCAACGCGACCATCAGGTGAATCTCCCGGTAGTTGGAGGTGATGCCGTTAGCAATTTGTTTCAGGACGGTGGTCTTGCCGGCCTTGGGCGGCGACACGATCAGGCCGCGT
>CAZHBM010000385.1:0-3835 GCA_964529945.1 uncultured Anaerolineales bacterium
CGGCGATCTCGGACGGCTCATTTGCTACCGCAATCGCGCCGGCCGGCAGCACAGAGGTGGCGGGCACACCATCCACCAGGTAGGGCTGATTTCCGACAGACACGATTTTCCCACCCTGACCGGCGTAAAGGTGCAGCAGGTCAACCGTCGGTTGGGAGAGCGAAACGCAGGGTGGCACAACGATCACCCGGTAGGACATCTCGCCCAGGCGTATCACATCCCCATTCACCGAACCGTAGCGCTCCAAAAGTCTCTCGTCGGCGAAATGGTAGTCACGATGAATGGCTAACAGCGTGTCGCTCAATCGCTCGAGCTCCCGGCTGAGGCGCTGGGCAGGATGCGGCGCCCCCGGCCGGTAAACCATCCACGCGCTGGCCATCGGGTGCAACACCAGGACGTCGACCACTCTCTTGCCCTGGGAGAGCACGAAACTCAGCCGCGTGAAATAATCGTCGAACTGTTGGTTGTAGCGCCACCAGGGTTGCTGGTAAAACAAATTGGGCGGAAAGTCCCGTTTGCGCTCACCGCGCATAGAGTACAGCGACAGGTGGGGATTCAGCAGGTTGATGCCCAGTGCATACAGGTGATCGCCAATCCACTTGCGGCCGGTGAAACTGAAATCCTGGCCGGCGCAGCCGTAAGCCTCGCACACTGTGCGGACCTTACCAAGCTGGCAGGCGACGCTATCCACCTGCTTGGCGGTCATCGGTTGGTTGACGTGCCGCCCCAGTTTGTCGATGGCCGGATAGTCCAGGTACTCGTAGTGCGGCATAACCGCTCCCGTGCCGCGCATTTGATCGTCCAGCGAATCCTCGCGCAGGTAGTGCCCGGTAAAGATCAGGTTGTGTTGGTGGCACCAGGCCTGGATCTGTTTGGTGTAGCTCTCCACGAATCTGAGCGTCACCAATTTCCAGAAATGGTAGCGCACGCGGTGGAAATCGCCTGTGTCGAAGAACAGGCAGGGCAGTTCAGGCACCAGGTCGTAGCCGTAGGTCAGCTTGAAGGCATCCAGCAGGTCTCCCGTCCAGGGTAGGATGTGGGCGCCGATGCCATGATACCAGTTTTGCAGACCCATGCCCTGGTACCAGTCCCAACGCAGATACTGAGGTTCGTCCGTGAAAACGCCGGGCACGGTAGTACCGAAAAACTCTCCAATCTCGCCGGCGTACGCCTCGTAGGTGCTTTCGATGAAAGCGCGAACCGCAGCCGGATTGAGGACGTCCGCGTAGCAGTAACCCTTGTGGCGCGCCTGGTTCAACGAAGTGATCACCGGGTGTATTTGAACCCAGGCGTGAGTGGCCGGGTTGTAGTCTTGCGGAGTGGGGGCCGGTTCGAAATCAACCAGCCTCCCACCCTCCCGCCGGGCGATCCACACCCCAAGGCGCTCCGCTATGTGCGTCGGTTTGTCGTCCACGACACACCAGAGAGCTTTGGCTCGAAATTCCGGGTTCTGAGCCGGCACGATTCCGCCGGCAAACCCGCTCGGCCATTGGTCCTCGTCATAAATCCAGGCCTGCATTCCCAGCCGTTGCGCCTCGTTGACGCAGACTTTGACACAGTCGAACCACCGGCTGGATAGGTAGGGCGTTTCCAGCCCCCCGCGCGAGTGCATAAAGAAACCCGCCCAGCCGGCATCGTGCATCAAACCTATCTGCCGGACCAGTTCGTCCTCTTGCAGGTCGTCATTCCACGACCAGAAGGTGATCGGGCCGTACCGGCGCAACGGCGACTGGAAATGCTGGAACAGATTGGCAACGTTGGTAGCGTTCGGCATTTTTTCCACCGCGGAGCTCAGGATTGTAGAAAACCGTAGGCCATCCACCCGCCGTCGATGATCAGCGCCTGGCCGCACATAAAGTCGGACTCGCTGGATGCCAGGAAGGTAGCCGGGCCGGTCAAGTCTTCCATCTTCCCGATCCGCCCCATAGGCGTTCGGTTTTGGATGGCCTCCAGATTCAACTGGCCGATCTTGATCTGGTGCAGGATGATGTCGGTGGCGAAATACCCCGGCGACAGAACGTTGACGTTGATGCCGTATTGGGCCCACTCGACTCCCAGGCCGCGTGCCAGTCCCACCAGGCCGGTCTTGCTGGCAATGTATGCTGCCCGGTAGGGTGCGCCACTGTGAGCCTGCATCGAGCCCACCATGATGATCTTGCCATAGCCGGCTTGCATCATAGGCTTGGCCACGGCCTGGCTGGCCAAAAAACTGCCTGTCAGGTTGGCGCTGATGACTCGCTCCCAGTCCTCGTACGGCAGCTCCTCGGAGGGCGCAACGGCCCGGGTGCCGGCGGCGTTGAACAGGATCTCCACCTTGCCGAACTTGTCCAGCGTAGCGTCCACCATTGCCTTGACCTGCTCGGGCTGGCACACGTCCGCCTGCACGGCCAGGGCCTTGCGCCCGATGGCTTCGATTTCCTGCGCCGCCTGATCTACTTCATTCTGCTCCAGCGCGGCCACGACCACATCCGCCCCTTCGCGGGCGTAGGCGAGAGCGACTGCTTTGCCGATTCCTCGTCCACCGCCGGTCACTAATGCCACTCGTCCTTCAAGTCGTTTACAGTTGTCCATTTGTAATCCCTCCCGATTCTTGATGGGTTTTCTAATGTGTCCTCAAACGATCATTCAAATAGTCGTCAATTTCTCCGTACACGGCATCCGCCTCGTCCTCTGTTTTGACCTTGATCAGCAGCGCCAGCCCTCGCGGCGACAGGGCGTCCAGGAGAAGCTTGGTCGCATCCAGGTCGATCTCACCGCAGATAAGCAGCGGTTTGTGCTGCTGGATGCGTTGGAAATCAGGCACCAATTCCGGCAGGCTTTTTCCCGTGGGATCGATCAACACTTCGATGGCGCCCAGGCTCTCCAGCGACAACAGGCCGTCCAACGCGATGGGAAGTGTCCCGGAGTGCACGTGTATAATCGTGTGATCCCACCTGCGGAAGATCTGATCTTCACGCGGCAGGACGAATTCTTTGTATATGGCCGGAGAGAGCAGACTGACCGCATCGTCCTGGTAGAGCATACAGCTCCCTTTGCCCCATACCCGTCGCCGGCCGGCGCCCATACCCCCATGGAACTCACCGAAGGCCGGGATTAGCAGATCTCCAACCTGCTGCCAGATATTCGTACACGCGTCCAGCAGTTGGCGTATCTCTTCCGGATGGTCGTAATATTCCAGCACCATTCGCTCTGAGCCCAGCAAGGCTTCGACGATATCCGCAACACCGCGCAGTACCGGCACGCCAATCGGAAACCGGCCGGCCGCGTGCTCGCGCAGCCGGTTGGAGTACGCCAACAGTTTCTGCAACCAGTGGTTGCCGGCGTCGAAGTGGATTCCGTGCAGGCTTTCCCAGGTCGGATTCGGATGCTCCGCCCAGACGCTGCTTCCCGCCAGGCTGCAGTACACGTCACAGCCGGCAATGGCTTCGATCCAGGGAATGCCGTCGAATGGCGACGCCACCATAAACAAGGTCTCGCCGCGCGCCTCGGTCCGCCGGTAGGCGTAATCCCAGTTCGCCAGGAACTGGTTCGGGTCTATCATCTCCGGAGTGACCTGTCCCTCGTCCACCGGGAGCGGATGGTCGCTGAAACGCACAAATGGAAAAGTGATGTTGACGGCCATGCCCAACAAAGGTCGATCGGCCGGCCCGCGCACCCAGAAGGCCTCGTTCATCGCCAGCCGTTCTTCGACACTCAGGTGTGTCCGTTTATGCGACATATCTAAATTCTCCTTCCTGTTTTGACCCTGCCATCAGCCTACAATTCAGTAGGCCGCCGTGCCGCCCCAATCCAACGAACGTTGCCTACGTTTAGTCAGCTTTTCTGTCGGGTGGAA